>NZ_AULM01000042.1 GCF_000422285.1 Desulfatiglans anilini DSM 4660 | reverse complement strand
ACAACCTGGTTTCCAAATCCGCCAAATCTGCTCTAAAATCCCAATGTTTTCAGGGGGTGGAGTTTGAATCCCCGGCTAATTTGGACAGCAGTGATGCTATCTATTCTGTACTAGTTGATGACCTAGGTAAAAACAATGTTACAATAACCAAGCATAGCGCCAAAAATAATGTGTCTAAATAAAACTGAGAATTCATTATAGATATTGATGTTAAGAGAGCATTTTTATACTTTATTTTTTTCGGTGGCAGTCATATCAGTAATTCTGGGTTGCTCCCCACTGTCAATGGATGAGAAAGAAGCTCAAAAGGTATTCAATGATTTTTATACTGACAATGTACCGGAATCCATCAATGACCGACATCTCCTGAATGCAGGGAAAGCGATCGTGCCCTATCTTATCACCGAGATTCAAAAAGAGGACATGCCAAAGCGAGGTTATGCTGCTCTAGCTTTGGGGAAAATTGGAGACCGGCGGGCTTTACCCGTTTTAATTAGGATGTATGAGAATCCAACCTTGATGGGGATCCCTCCAGGCGTGTTATTAACGGCAATTTGGCACATAGATCCCAAACTTGGAGAAGAGCTTGCCAGCAAATACAAAGGCGGCGATGAGTTCATGAATCGCACTATTGAGCTGCTGAGGAAAGGCATAATCTGAGGGTCAATGTCATTGACATAAGCTGTAAGCTTGCATCAATGTCATTGTCTTAACCTATGGGCTTGCAATCCATAGCGGCAATTCTCAATCCAGTGCGGGCGGAAATCGGCTCCGTGAAGGATGGAGACTTTGCAGCCGAAAAGCTTGCAGAAAAGGAAGGGCGGTATTTGGCTTGACTTTCACCCCGCCAAAAGCCTATCACTAAGGCAGTTTCCACGGTGAAACAGCGCGCCGGGCAATCGGCGGTCTCTTGCCGGACAGCAGGATCTCCCGGCTGCGATCGGGCCCGAAAGCGCATGGTCGAACCCTTCACCCTTCCGCTCAGGAATGCAGCAGCCAAGATGACTCGCGCACGGAAACCGCCGGCCTATGTCACCTGCCACACCAAAAAGGGGGCCCCGCGCCTCGCCCCCGAGGTCTGCCTGCGCTGCAGACGGATGAAGGCCTGCCGGGATTTCCAGCGCTTCGTCCAGCCCGGCTTATTCCCCGAAGCGGAGCCCGAGGCCGGTGCGCCCGCCCCGCCTCTCGCCCCCGCCCTCAAGGCCATGCCCTCCCCGGCAACACCCTCCAATCAGAGTGCACCGGATCAACTGACCTTCGATTTCTGACGACGGGCCGATGCGCGGCACCTGCCGGATTTCGATCTTCCACTTATGAAATCCGCCGGGCTCCCTTTCCAAAATTCCGAAACGAATAGAATCATCCCTCGCCCCTTTGCGGCTCCAGCATATCCAGGGCCTCTTCGGCGGCCTCTTTGACGGCATCTTCATAGGGACCCGCCGCAATCGCCTTCAGCCTGGGGATCTCGCAAACAGCCCCCAGCTCGCCCAGCAGGTAAAGCATGTCCCCTTTCCGAGCCTCGTCGAGGGCTTCGAAACGCGCCCACAAGGGCTCGACCAGCTGGGGAACGAGCTCCGGATCCAGTGACGCCAGCTCTTCGGCCGCCACCATGGCGGCCAGCCGGCGCGGCCACTGGGGGTGAAGGAGGAGTTCGATGAAGGAGGGGAAGACAGCCTGGCTTTGCTGCATGAGAGCGGCCACCTCCTTCGCCCGTCCGTCGCCGAGCATCCCGGCGAGCGAATCCGCACTCAGGGTGGCTGGGTCCCGCTCGAGCAGGATGGCGAGGATCTCGTCGCGCTTGACAACGCCCGTCCAGCGAAAGCGGTCGTCGAGGATCAGGGTGGGAACCGATTTGACGCCGTCGGCGGCAGCCTCTTCCTGAAAGCGGTCCCCGTCGATGACGGTCAGATGAACCTGGGGATTGATGAAGGGAAATGGGACGATGGTCTTCAGCACAGCGGGGCAGAAGGGACATCGGGGTGTGACGTAGAGCTTGAGGGAGGCGGGCAGATGAACGCGGCTCAGGGTCTGCTCCAACCCGGGGTCCGACCCCTGCCGAAGACCCGCAGCCCAGGCCAGCGCCTCGAGGAAGGGCTGAAGCTCACCGCCGAGAGGCACCGCCTGGAACCGGAGCCCGTCGCTCAGAACGAGCGCCGGGTGTTCGCCCGGGTCGGTCTCCGACCGATCGACCTCTGCACCGGGTACCGCCTCTTCCAGTTCGCGGGTAAATTCCAGCAAAGGATCCGCCGCGGCCTCATGCGGCAGGTGCAGACCGAAACGAACTCCGCCCTGGATCGTTTTGCCGAAGGCGTGGATGGCCTCTTTTTCCTGGGGTGTCATCAGTTTCCCTCCTTCAAGCGAACGGCCCGGGGCTTGCGGCCCGGGCCGTCAGGCTGCCGTCTTCAATCCATTGCAAACGGCGCTGCCGAAATTTCCGGGCACCCCCGGATCGCGCGCCCCTCGATGGGGCCGCCGAGCCTCTGCGCCGCGCAGCAGGGAGGATATCACAGACCGAAGCGTTCGCGCAACCGGCCGGAGAGCTCCTGGATGAGTACGAAGGCCTTCTCGACCGTCTTTTCGCGGTCCGGGTTCACCAGGCAGCAGGTGGCCGGGGAGAGCAGGCTCCTCGAAAGCAGGAAGCCGCGGTCGATGCCCTTCCTGTCGAGCGCCGACCAGATCTCGTCGAGCCGGGCCTCGAGCGACTGGAGGTTCTCGTGTTCGAACGGCTCGAAGTTGGTCGGGGCGATCCCCCAGACGAGAGTCGCCCCCCGGTCGAGGAACTTGCGTATCGACCGCGCGTAGTTGGCGAACACCTCGCCGTTCGAGTAGACGTCGAGCGAGAGGATGTCGAGGTCGAGGCTCAGCAGGAAATCCCAGTCCGGATTGCCGCACAGGTGCACCCCGCGCGGCCGGTCCACCATGGCGAAAAACCCCTCCATATCGGCGTGGGCCGCGACGTCGCCGTACCCGGCCATGGCGTTGAACAGAAACTGCAGGCCCGGCTCGTCGACGAACATGAAGGCGTTCGGGTTCCGCTCCTTCAGCCGGGCGAGCTGCACGTTGATGCGCCGGGCCATGAACTCCAGCATGAAGGGCCGCACCGTGTCGTCGAAGAGGATCGGCCGGTCGTCCTGGTCGACGACGTTCAGGCCGAAGCTGATCGGCCCCTCGAGCTGCCCCCGGATGGCCGGCCGGTCCGAGAGGTCCAGTTCCAGAAACCGGTGGTAGACGACGGAATAGGTCCTGCTGATATCGAAGTAATCCGGCTCGTCGAAGTGGCTCATCGCCTCCTCGAACTCGGCGACGAACTTCTCCATGGAGAAGCGGAGGGTCCGTTTCTCCATGTCCAGCACGATCCCCGGAAAGTGCTCCGAGGCCTGCACGTACATGTCCTCGGTGTAGCTGTAGAGCGGCAGCTGGGGCCAGAAGGGGATGTCGAGCGAGAGCGCGGTTTCGAGCGCCCGGTCCACGTCCGTGTGCGGCATGACGGCCATAGCCGTCGTCAGCAGATTTCCCGGGATGGGCATATCCTTTCTCCCTCTCCGTCACTCCCAGTGGATGCACTCGACCGGGCAGGTGTCGATCGCCTCCTGGATCTCGTCCTCCGGCCCGCCTTCGGGCTTGATCACCTCGGCCTTTTCCGTATCCGGGTTCAGTTTGAAAACCTCAGGGCAAAGCTCCTCGCAGGAGCCGCAGCCGATGCATTCCTCTTCTTCGATTACAACCCGTTTTCCCATGACAGACTCCTTTCCGTTCGGTGTTTTCGTGAAAACCGCCGGCCAGGCCAAGACGGTCCAGCCGCCGCGCCGCCTGCGGGCCGCCACCACAGTATACATGTAAATCGACACCGGGATCGGCCAAAAAGACCCTCACCGGATGGAGAATCAGATCGGCGGCGCGATGGTGACGAGGACGCGCATGTCGCTCTTCGCCCGGATCCCGTGCGGTTCACTGATGTCCGAAATCAAGACGTCCCCGGCCTTGGCGGGCAGGGTGCCGTCCTTGGCCAGAAACTCCCCGGTCCCCTCCAGCACGACCAGGCTCAGCTGCCCTTCGATGTCGTGGGAGTGGATGGGCAGTTCCTGCCCGGCCTTGAAGTTGAAGTTGATGATCTTGAAATAGGGCGAATCGTGCACCAGGAAACGCTTCATGTGAAGGTCGTTGAATGTATTTTCCTCATAGAGGTCGATCTTTTTCATGCCGGAATCCTCCTTTCGGTTGATAGGCATCCGTATCACGCACGGCCCTGGAAAATGGCCCGGGCCGGCAGGCCCTGCGATTCCCCGCAATCGGGGCCACCCGAGCTCAGGCGGCGCTCTGGACGCGATCCAGAATCGCGCCCCGGCGGCCGATGAGGACCTCTTCGACGGGGATGTTTTTCCCGGCCGCCGCCATGGCCTTCTTGACAATGCCCGGCAGCGCCGAACAGCACGGAACCTCCATGCTCAGGATGGTGACCGAACGGATGCCCGCCTGCTTGAAGATGTCGGTGAATTTCTGCAGGTAGGCCGGGACGTCGTCGAATTTCGGACACCCCATCAGGACGACCTTTCCCTGGACGAAATCCCGGTGGAACGCCCCGTAGGCGACCGGCACGCAGTCCGCCGTCACGAGGAGGTCCGCGCCTTTCAGGAAAGGCGCCGTAGGCGGCACCAGATGAATCTGGACCGGCCAGTGGGAAAGGGCCGAATCGCCGCCCGACGCCTCGGCCGAGGGGAACCGGGCCCCGGGCTCGAAGACGGCGACCTGCTGCGACGGGCAGCAGGCCGCGGCCGCCGGCTGGTGCTTCTCCTGCTCCTCCAGATACGCCTCGACCGCCTCCTCGTCAAAGTCCTCGGCCTCCCGCTCGACGATCCGGATGGCATCCCGCGGGCATTCCCCCAGGCAGGCCCCCAGCCCATCGCAGTAGCGTTCGGCCACCAGGCGGGCCTTTCCGTCCTGAACGGTGATGGCCCCCTCGGCGCAGGCGGGCACGCACTGCCCGCAGCCGTCGCACTTCTCTTCGTCGATCTCGATGATCTTCCGCATCACTTTCATGCCTGTCCTCCCATCAACACCTCACGCGCAAGGGCCTTGCCGCTCCCGGTGTAGAAACGATCGGCGATCGTCCGCTCCAGTTCCGCCTCCGTCAACGGCTCCTCCTTGTGCTTCTCCTCGAGGTTGGCGATCAGATCGGCGTCGTAAACACATTTGAATTCGATGTCTTCTTCCGCCCGCGGGTGATGGTGGTGCGCAATGATGTCGCAGACCTCTTCGATCAGCTCCTCCCGCGCCCCCAGCCCTTCGAGGATCCCGCGCGCGACCGGCACCCCCTCCTCTTCGTGGTCTCGGGCGCTCTCACCGGGGTGCTTTTCCTCCGAGACCGTGATGCCGACGTCGTGGAGGTAGGCGGCCGAGAGGATGACGGCCAGGTTTCCCGCCTCCTCCTTCCCGATCCGCTCCGCGTACCTCGCCACCCGGCCGGCATGCCCGATGCGCTTGAAGTCCCGTTTAAAATAGCGCTTCATCTCGATAGCCACCCGGTCTTTGAGGAGGTTCTCCTTCTGGGCCAGCAGCTCTGGGGGCAGATTTCCGATGCACTGCTCGGCGTAGCGGCAATAGGCCGCGCACCCGAAGTCCATGTTCGGGTTGAGCATCCGGTGCCCGCACGCCTTGCAAAGACGGGTCGTGTCATCCTTGAAGAACTCGACCGTGTTGCCACACTCCGGGCACTTGGCCTCGAAGATGGCCCCCGGTTTCCAGTAGCGGCTATCCTGTCCGGGACATTTCATTGTTCGCTCCTCTCTTTAGAAAACCCACCGTCCGTGCAACGCCCCTGAAACGCGGCGCAGCGCGTGCGGCCATCATCGTGCTGAAATCCGTTGTGCGCAGGCGGTCGAAAACCGTGCCTCTGATGTTGTTGCGCTCAGCCCGGACCCGGGCGGCGCACGGATGTGTGCGCCTCATTCCACGGGATTTCGCCGGCCTTGTCGCCATCCGGAGATGAATTCCCCGTAGAGCCCCGTCGTCAATCCGGCCGTTTTTCAACCGCCCGCCAAGATCATGATTTTCCATTCCCGGGATCAGCGCCCGCACGGTTTGCCGTGCGGGCGCCTTCCACTTCGTCCTACCCCAGAATCGCCTTCAGGTCTTCATCCGCCGTGCTGATCGGCATGATGTTGAAATTTTTCACCAGCACATCGAGCACGTTCGGGGTGATGAAGGCCGGCAGGCTAGGCCCGAGCCGGATGTTCTTGATCCCGAGGTAGAAGAGCGTCAGCAGGATGGCCACGGCCTTCTGCTCATACCAGGACAGGATCATCGACAGCGGCAGATCGTTGACCCCCACGTTGAAGGCCTTCGAAAGCGCCACGGCGATCTGGATGGCCGAGTAGGCGTCGTTGCACTGACCGACATCCAGGAGACGCGGGATGCCGCCGATGTCCCCCAGGTCCTTGTCGAAGAAACGGAACTTGCCGCAGGCCAGGGTCAGGACCACCGTGTCCTTCGGTGCCTTTTCGACGAACTCCGTGTAGTAGTTGCGCCCCGGCTTCGCACCGTCGCACCCGGCCACCAGGAAGAAGTGCCGGATCGCGCCGCTCTTCACCGCGTCGATCACCTTGTCGGCGACGCTCATGACGGCGTTGTGGCCGAAGCCGCACATGACCGCCCGCCCGTTCGAGTCTTCCGGAAAACCCGGCATCTCCAGGGCCTTCTGGATCACCGGCGTGAAGTCCTTGTCGGCGATGTGCCGGACGCCGGGCCAGCCGACGAGCCCCGTCGTGAAAATGTTGTCCTTGTAAGATTCCTGCGGCTTCTGGATGCAGTTGGTCGTCATGAGGATCGCGCCGGGGAACTGCGCAAACTCCTTGATCTGATTCTGCCAGGCCGTCCCGAAGTGCCCGTAGAAATGGGGATACTTCTTGAGCCCGGGATACGCATGGGTCGGCAGCATCTCCCCGTGGGTGTAGACGCTGATGCCCTTGCCCTCGGTCTGCTTGAGGATCTCCTCCATGTCTTTCAAGTCGTGGCCGGAGACCAGGATGGCCTTCCCCTTCTTCGCGCCGAGGGGCACTTTCGTCGGGACCGGATGCCCGTAAGTCTCGGTGTTGGCGGCGTCCAGGAGCTCCATGACCTTCAGGTTGATCTCGCCGCACTTGAGCACCAGGCCCACCCAGTCGTTCAGTCCGAGGTCCGTGCGCAGGGTCGCGGCCAGCCCCTCGTGAATGAAGGCATAGACTTCGTCGCTCTCCTTGCCGAGGATGTGGGCGTGGTCGGCGTAAGCGGCCACACCTTTCAGCCCGAAAACGAGGGTCCACTTGAGGGCGTGGATGTCCGGATCGGGCTCCCCGTCCGACTGGATGCCGTGGCCCTCGCCCTGCTTGATTAGTTCGGGCAGCGTCGAGGCCGGTTTGAAGTCGGACGGTCCACCAAAGTCCGTTTTGCCGCCCGCGGCCTTCACCTTCGCCTTCAGGCCTTCACGCAGCTCGACGCAGCGGTCTAGCAGCTTCACGAAACGCTCCGCATCGAAATCCACGTTCGTCAGGGTCGAAAAAGTGGCTTCACAGGTAAAGACGTCGACATCGCGGTCCACGACCCCCACTTTGCGCCCTTCCACCGCAACCTGCGAAAGCCCCTTGAGGGCATAAATCAGGAGATCCTGAAGGGCCGCCACCTCCGGCTGCTTCCCGCACACGCCGATCTTGGTGCACCCTTCGCCCTTTGCCGCCTGCTCGCACTGGTAACAAAACATGTTGACCCTCCATTGGACATTTGAATTGATTGTTGAGGACATCCGCGGAACCGATGCCCGATTGCCGCATGTTTCGATGCCATTCTGGCAGGTCAGACGGAAGATCGCCTTGACTTAAGTCAACAGCATACCTTTTTTCGGTGATTTTTTCATTTTTCTGTTGTTCGCGCGCCGCGCGGCGCGGATTCCATCCACGCAACCGGTCGATTTCTTTAGCACTACTGAACCTGCTGGTCTCTATCTGGGAAAAAAATTACCGGTGCAACCTGGGGTCTATCCAAAAACAAGTTCCCGGTACAACCCGGTGTGCAATCTGAAAACGAGGATTTTTTTCACTCTCTTCGGATGCTCAGCCCCACCGCTTCGCGGCGGGTCCCGGTTTCTTCAAGCGCTCCGCACGCCCCGTCCGGTTGCTTCGCGGCGGATCCCCATTCGGCCCGGGAGCCCATCTCCGGATGGAAACCGGCGGTCCGTTCGAATGCGGCTCAGGAGGCATCGACCGCCACCCCTCCGCGCGCCTGTTTGACAGCCGAAGGCAAAACAGGTTAGATAGTCCATCCGGAAATGATTTCGCGGTAGGACTAAGTTTCCAATCCGGAAATGAGAATTTTTCTTTACACGCTGCGCGTGCTAAGTCCCACCCCTGCGGGGCGGGTCCCGGTTTGGCCAATATTAAGGAAATCAAGCCTTTGCGCGGAGGCGACCTGTAGGTCGCCTCACAAGAAAACGTGCAGATTGACGCCGAGATTGGCCAAAAATACGATTTCCGGATGGAAACGAGGGAGATGCCATGCCCCTGGACGACTTCAAACCACTTGCCATCGAGCACAAGGAGACCTTCGACGCCTTCTTGCGCGAGGACCCGCCCAGGGTCTCTGAATGGACCTTCACCAATCTTTTCATCTGGCGGCATAAGTACCGTCCCGTCTGGTGCCGGTGGCAGGGCTGCCTCCTCGTCCTTTTCGAGCCCGAGGGTCAACCGCCCTTCGCCCTGCAGCCAGTCGGGGCAGGCGACAAGGCAAAGGCCCTCGACGCCGTCGTTCACACCCTGAGGGGTCTTTCCCCCCAGGCGGTGGACGTCCTGCAGCGCACGGACGAAGCGTTCGTCGAGCGTTTCGCAGACCCGGTGCGGTACGCCACCGTCTTCGACCGGGACAACAGCGATTACGTCTATCGCACGACGGACCTGATCGATCTGCCCGGACGACGGTATCACCGGAAAAAAAACCACCTGAACAGTTTTCTGAAGACCTTCGCCTTCGAATACCGCCCCATGGATATGGAGGTCGTCGAGTGCTTCCTCGACATGCAGGAAACCTGGTGCCGGATGCGGGAATGCACTGAAAACCCGGATCTCCTTTCGGAGGACTATGCGGTCTATCAAGCCTTGACCCACTTCGAGGAACTGGGCTATACAGGGGCGGGGATCCAGATCGAGGGGCGGATCGAGGCCTTCACGCTGGGGGAGATGCTGAACCCGGAGACGGCCGTCATCCATATCGAGAAGGCCAATCCCGAGATCCGGGGCCTCTATGCCGCGATCAACCAGATGTTCTGCCAGAAGGCCTGGGCCGGCGTCCCCTTCATCAACCGGGAGCAGGACATGGGGATCGAGAGCCTTCGGAGCGCCAAGGAGTCCTACTCGCCGGACCACCTGGTGAAGAAATACTCCATCCGGCTGACCTGACCGGCCGCTCGCCGAACGGCAGCGCCCTATTTTGACCCGGGCCCCTGGCCGGACCGGCAGGGGAACAGCATGCCGGGAAACGCCTTGTGCAAAGGCCCTGGAGAAGCGGCCGGATACACAACCCGCGAGATCCCGTGGAACAGGATGCCCCGATCCCTGCGCCGCTGCGGCGCAGGATGCGCGCAACGCAGCCGATGGGCGCTGTTCAGCGGCCTGATTTGTGAGGAACCGTCGTGGACGACTATATCAAGACAGCCACTCTGGACAATGAAATCGAGGCGCGCCTCCTCGTGTCCATCCTCGAGGAGAGGGAGATCCCCCACATCCTCCAATCCTATCATGACACCGCCTACGACGGCCTTTTCCAGACCCAGAAGGGCTGGGGCATCATCCGGGTACCGCCGGAGCATCGACAAGAGGTCCGGGAGATCCTCGATGAACTCCGCCGAGCCGCCGGCAAGACCTGACAGGCGCGGGCGTTCAGCGAAGAAGGCCCCCATTCGACGGAAAACACCGGCGGATTCGAAGACGTTACTGACTCTGCCGAAACGAGGATGAATCCATGAAATATTCCGAAGCGCAAATCGGGCGGATCTTCGTCATCCGCCTCGAGGACGGCGAGATCCTGCACGAAGCCGTGGAGGCCTTTGCCGAGAAGAAGGACATCCGGGCGGCCGCCTTGATCGCGCTCGGGGGCGCCGACAAGGGGAGCCGGCTCGTCGTCGGCCCCGCCGACGGGCGCGCGCAGCCGGTCGTCCCCCTGGAGCACATCCTCGGCGATGTCCATGAAATCAGCGGCACGGGGACGCTTTTCCCCGACGAGAGCGGCAAGCCCATCCTGCATATGCACATCGCTTCGGGGCGGAGGGACCGGACCGTGACCGGCTGCGTCCGCAACGGCGTCAAGGTCTGGCAGGTCATGGAGGTCATTCTGTTCGAACTGCTGGGGACCTCGGCCGCCCGGATCATGGACGACGAGACGGGCTTCAAACTGCTCCGGCCCTAGCCAGCCGGCAGAACCGCCCCTTCGACCCTTGAAGGGTCTTTTCCGCCCGGGCCGCGGCCGTCGAAAAGCACGGCCATCGGTCAAAAGAAAAAGCCTGCAGGAAGAAAAGGCCCGAATTCAGGCGAAAACGGGTTGACAAATCCGGTTCGACGGATAGAATAGCGCTAATCGACCCCCTGCAGAACACCGCCTGGCCCATCTGGCTTCGTTACGGCATCGCACGCAGCGTGCGCCGCATGTGGAATTGCACCGCTTATCCGATCTTCGAGCAGGACCAGACATATGGACCGACGATTCTTTCTCAAATCCGCCGGATTGGCTGCCGCTCTGATCTTTTGCCGCGAGGAGTCCGCCTGGAGCGCCTATTCCCGGAAGACGCCCAGCAAAGAACTCGCACTCTACAATGCCCACACCGGAGAAGACCTGGACGTCTGCTACTTCTCGAAGGGGCAGTACCGCACCTCGGCGCTCCGGCACATCAATTACATCCTGCGGGACCACCGCACGGACGAGATCAAGCCCATCGACCGCAACCTTCTCGACATTCTGAGCGCCATCCGCAAAAAGCTCCGTCTCAAGGAACCCTTCCACGTCATCTCCGGGTACCGTTCCCCATCCACCAACGCGATGCTCCGCAGGAAAAGCTCCCGGGTGGCCAAGAACAGCCTCCACTGCGAGGCCAAGGCAGTCGACATCACCATCCCCGGCATCCCGCTTCGTACCCTCCGCCAGATCGCCATAAGCCTTCAGCGCGGCGGCGTGGGCTATTACCCGCGGTCCAACTTCATCCACGTCGACACCGGTCCCGTCAGAACCTGGTGAGTCTTTCCGATCAGCACCCGACATCCACGGCCCCGCAACACCGCACGTCTGCGCCATGGGAGGCGGCCGAGAGCGCCCGCTTCGTCGCCGAGCGCGCCCGGGACGTCCGCATCGATGAAGAAAACCTGAACCGGTTCTGCTCGTTTCTGGCCGGGCAGCCCTCGCTCGCCGTCCCGTGGGATGCCCGGTACCACTTCCAGGGAGGGGAGGCGGAGACCTGCGCCTATCTCCTCGTCCTCGACACCCTCAATTTCTGCTTCTGGGCCCCTCCCGGGGCGAACCGATGGCAGATCGACGACCGGGGCGAAACCCTGAACGGCTACTACGCCCTGGCCGCCGCCCTCAAGAAGGCGATGGAGGCCGGGGCGCCGCTTGCCGATGCATCCTTTCTCGCCGGCCTCGAGATGGACGACCTCCTTCTTGTGCTGGGCGGCCGCGGAACCCTTCCCCTGATGCCCGAACGCCTCGCGGCGCTCAACGAAACGGGGCGGGTCCTGATCCACAACTATGACGGCCGCGCCGAGCGCCTCGTCCGGTCCGCGGGCCGGTCCGCCCTCGCCCTCGTCAGGCGCCTCGCGTCGGACTTCGCCTCGTTCAGGGATACGGCCTTTTACAGCGGAAAGAAGGTCTTCTTCTACAAGCGCGCCCAGATCCTTGCCGCCGATCTGCATGGCGCGTTCGGCGGAGGAGGGCTCGGGGAATTCGAGGATTTCGCGGAATTGACGGCCTTCGCGGACTACAAGCTGCCCCAGGTCCTGCGCGCCGAGGGGGTCCTGGTCTACAGTCCCGATCTGTCGATGCGGATCGACCACCTGGAACCGCTCGCCCAAGGGTCCCCCCAGGAAGTCGAGGTCAGGGCCTGCACCATCGAGGCCGTCGGCCGCATCTGCCGCCGCCTCATGCGCATGGGCAAACCCTGCATCCCGGCCGATATCGACGCCCTCCTCTGGACCCTCGGACAGGAAGAACGCTACCGGGAAAGGCCCTACCACCGGACGGAGACGATCTTCTACTGACCTCTCGCCAATGCGTTTTCAGGCAAAATCCCCTGCCGACCCCTGTCTTTACGGCGATTCATCCTGGCATCATCCCATCGGCGTCAGCCGGAAGCCGAAGGGTGGGAACATGAATCATGTCTTCAGGATTTCTTCAACCGCCTCGGTCACCGCCTCCGCGAAGGCCGCGTCGTTGATGTAGGCGTCGAGCTCCTTGAACACGATTCCGGGGTCAAGACGCTGTCTGAGCGTTTCAAGCAGCGCCGCGTCGGCCTCCGGATCCCAGTAAGGCTTCCCCGCCCGGTCGAGCGTGGAAAGCCCTCTCCGAGGCCATAGCACCATCACGGGGCCGCAGGCCTGGTTCAGCTTCTCCGCCAGGGCCTCCCCGAGCCGGCGGTTTTCCTCCGGACTGGTGCGGACGAGCGTGGCCATCGGGTTGTGGCAGTAGAGATTGCGGCCCTGGAAACAGGCCGGGACGGTCTCGGGTCCCAAAAAGTTGATGAAATCGGCGCTTCCCGGCGCCACCACCTGCGGGATGCCTCGCTTCCCGGCGGCGGTGAGCCGATCGGGCCCGGCCGAGGCCCGCCCCCCCAGCATGAAGTTGGTGACTTCGTTTACTCCCAGTTCGACCACGGCCTTCACCTCATGCGAGGCCACGTAGTCCTCGAGCGCCTCCCCGCCCGTGCCGATGGTGTGGTAGACCAGCACGGCATACCCCAGGGCCTCCAGCCGGTCCTTGACCGCCAGCCCGCAGCCGGTCACGGTGCCGTTCATGCTCATGACCACGAGGGGGCGGTTCCGGTCGGAGAGGGGCGCCATCTTCACCATGCCCACGATCGCCCCTGCGGCATTGACGAGGATCCGCCGCGTCAGCCGGTTGATCCCGGCCAGGTCGGCCACGGGGGGCATGACCAGGACGTCCTTCGGCCCGATATAGGGCCAGAGCCCGGCCTGGGTCACTTTGGTCGAAACGAGAACCTTGGGAAATCCCAGGGGAAGGCATTTCAGGGTGGGGGCGACGATGACGGAGCCCTGGCCGCCGCCGACGGCGAGCAGCCCGTGGATGCGCCCTTCAGCCAGCAGGCCGGAGATGACCATCTGGAGGCCCGTCGCCATGGTCCTCTGGGCGAAGGCCTCGTCCCCGGTGTCCACCAATCGCTCGATGGTCTGCCCGCCGGCCTCGGCGATCCGTTCGCGGGGGATGTCAGCCGGGAGGAAGGCTTCGTCCAGGATGCCCGTGTCGACAACGAGCGCCCGGACGCCCTCACGTGTAATCAGGTCCCTTAGGAGTTCGATCTCGGGGCCCTTGGTGTCCAAGGTCCCCACAACGGCAACGGTCTTCTGCATGGCATCCCCCAGGGGTTGTCGAGGGTTTACAGCCGGTGCAGGCGCCCGCCGGCCGTTTTGTATTCGAACCCCCGGGCGCCTTGCCTGTGACCATAATGACCGGTTTTCGATCGATCGGATTCCCCCCGCCATCGACGGCGGGGGGCTGTAGAAGTGTGCTTTTTCCGGGCGTCAGAAACGACACGTCTTCCTCCGCCCGCAGCGGGGCTATACGTTCGCGAAGAGGTCGGCCCACTTCTCGAGGGTCTTGCGCCGGAGCTCCGGCCCGGCCGTGTTGACCGGCGGAAACTTGTCCTTCCAATGGTAGGGGCGGCAGGCGTTGATGAAGACCTTGGCCGTCGTGTAGTCTTTGCGCGCGCGTTTCTCCGGGTTGATCATCGGATCGAGCGGGCTCGTGAGGAAGCCGGGGACGATGTCGATGTAGGCCTCCGGATCGCACCGGGTGGTGACCGCCCAGAGGACCTCGTCCAGGTTCGACGGATCGATGTCCTCATCGACCGTGATGATGTAGCGGCCCGTGCAGGCGCCGCCCTGCAGGAACGCGCCCGCCAGCGTGGCCACCTGCTTGGCGTGACCGAGGTAGCGCTGTTTGAGCGAGATGACCGCGATGATCCGGTCGCCCGGGCCGTGGACGTACACGCCCCGGATGTCCATCATGCCGGCCTTCTCGAGCTCGTTCCAGAGAAAGGTCGCCGAGTGGATCGGGATGGGGAACCAGGTGTTGACCGGGGGTTTGACCGGCGGTTGCCCGAAGAGGATCGGGTCGTTCCGGTGATAGAGCTTTTTGATGTGCACCACGGGCTCATTCCGGGTCCCGGAGGCGTAGTACCCCTGCCACTCCCCGAAGGGCCCTTCGGGCCGGCTGTCCTCCTCGGGCGGCGGCGAGAACCCGCAGGCCACGATCTCGGCCGTGGCCGGAATGGGAAGGCCCGTCACATCGTCGATGACGACTTCGACACCCTGGCCCTTGATGTACCCGGCCATGTCGTACTCGGAGATCCCCCACGGCAGCGGGATGGTGGAGAGCGCGAAGAGGAGCGGGTCCTGGCCGAAGCACATGGCGACCGGGCAGGGCTTGCCCATCGCCCAGTACTTCTCGCGCATGATGGTCGCGTGCTTCCCCGGCGAGGCGTAAAAGGCCAGGGTCGTCTTGTCCTGGATCATGACGCGGTAGGTGCCGAAGTTCACCCAGCCTTCGTCTGGATCCCGCGTGATCGTGATCACCCCCGTCCCGATGTAGCGGCCGCCGTCCAGGGTGTGCCACTTGGGGGTCGGGATCTTGAAGATGTCGATGTCGCCTCCGGTCAGGATGTTTTCCTTCACGGGGCCGTTCTGCACCTCGACAGGCGGCACGGGCTTGAACGCGTTCCACTTCCGCTTCCAGTCCGCCACGCACTCCAGCCGGGACAGCTCGTCGGGGAACCCGAAGGCGATGCGCTGACCCACCTCGTGATGCAGCAGATTGGTGGCCACCCGGAACCCGGCCGGATACCCCTTGATGTTGTCGAAGACCAGGCCCGGGCCCTGCTTTTCCGCCATCAGCTCATTGATGGTGCCGATCTCGAGATCCCAGTCGGCGTTGTTCACCACGCGCAGTTTGCCCTTCTGGTCGAGCGCCCCCAACAAGCCTCTCAGGTCATTGATCATCGCATCCCCTCCAGTAAAAAGTTTCACATTGTGGAACATGGTTTCACTTTTAGATTGACGGTATCGTTTTGAAATGGTATGTGTCAAGGAAAAAGTGAACCGAGCTCACTCGGCGGACCAAAAAATTTTGGCGATGGGCCGGCAGGCAGCGCCTTCAAGGCTGCAGCGGCCGCGGGGTGGAGGGAAGATGGACGGAAAGAGGCAGGGGAAAAGGGAAGACAAGGATATGGCCGATCGTCAAAAGGAAACCGAAACCGCCTACCGCGTGCAGGTCCTCGAACGGGCCTTGGACATCCTGGATGCCTTCAGCTTCGAAACACGGGAGATGAGCCTCTCGGAGATCGTCCAGAAGACCGGGCTCAACAAGACCACGGTCAAGCGGCTCCTCGCCAACCTCACGGCCAGGCGCTACCTCCGCCAGGACCCCCTGTCGAAGCGCTACCACCTGGGGCTGCGCCTCTTCGAACTGGGGAGCATCGTCTTCTCGTCCTTTTCCCTGCGCAAATCCGCCGACCGCGCGATGTCCCGGCTCCGGAACGAGACCGGCGCGACCGTGCTCCTCGGCGTCCTCATGGACAACCAGCTCGTGTATGCCGACAAGAAGGAGGGGAGCGGCGCGATCCGCGTCGTCTCCGACATCGGGTGGCGCAGACCGCCGCACTACGGGATGCTCGGGATGGTCCTGATGGCCCACCTCAAGGAGGACGCGGTGGATCGCATCCTGGAAGAGAGCCCGCTCGAATCCTATACCGTCCACTCCATCGTGGACAACGATCGATTCAAGCGGCGTTTGCAGCAGATCCGGGAACAGGGCTATGTGGTCGAACACGAAGAGGCCTTGGACGGCGTCATCGGCATTGCCGCCCCCATCCGCGGCTATCCGCAGCGGGTTGTCGGGGCCTTGGGGGTCGCCTTGACCGCCACGGAAGGGAAATCCGAAGAACGCCTGAACACGATCGTCGACAAGCTGAGACAGGCCGCCGAAGAGATCTCCGCCGACCTCGGCGGCGGCATGAACCCTTAAGAGGCCTGCCACGCAGACGGGAACACCTTTCCTTTTTTCTTGCATTTTTGCATTTCAAATGCAAAAATACTACCAAAAAAGAGGTGTGGCTGTTGAACCGATACATTCAGAGATCCCTGGAAGAGGCGCTTCGAAGAGCCGTCGACCAGTTTCCGGCGGTTGTCTTGACCGGGCCGCGTCAATCCGGCAAGACCACAACACTCAAGCATCTTTTCGGCGCCGAATACGGTTATGTCTCGGTAGAGCCTCCCGATATCAGGGCTTCAGCCGAGGAAGACCCGCGCGGTTTTCTGGAACTCCACCCGCCGCCGGTCATCTTCGACGAAATCCAGTACGCCCCCAGCCTCCTCCCCTACATCAAGGAGCGTATCGACAGCCGGCGTGAAAAACCCGGGCAATATCTCCTGACGGGTTCCCAAAACCTCCTGCTCGTTCAGAACGTAAGCGAGTCGCTCGCGGGCCGGGCCGCCGTGCTCCGCCTTCTGCCCCTGGCGGCTCGAGAAGCCTTCGGCCGGCCGTTCGCGCCTCTTCCCTGGGAAACCGAAGGCGTACAAGCCAACCCGATCAGCCTCTCATACCAGTCATTCTGGGAGGCCGCCCTGCGGGGAGCCTACCCCGAACTCGTCGCAAACCCGGAGAGGGACATCGGATTATGGCATTCGAGCTATGTGCAGACCTACCTGGAGCGGGATGTCCGTTCTCTCCGGCAGGTGGGGGATCTTACGCAGTTCCAATCCTTTCTGCGCGCGCTCGCCGCCAGGAGTGCGCAGCTGCTCGGCCTGACCGACCTGGCCCGGGACCTCGGGGTGGCGGTCAATACGGTCAAGGCCTGGCTCTCGGTTCTCGAAGCCACCTACCAGATCATTATCCTGCGTCCCTATTTTGCGAATGTCGGGAAGCGGCTCGTGAAAACCCCCAAGGTCTATTTCACAGACCTGGGTCTGCTTTGCCACCTCACCGGCATCAGCGATGCGCGGCATGCATCCGCCGGACCCATGGCGGGGCCGATCATGGAGACCGCAGTCCTCACGGAAATCTACAAAACCATCACCCACCGCGGGCCCGATCCGCAGATCTATTTCTGGCGGACCTCCAGCGGCTCGGAAGTGGACATCGTTGTCGAGCATGCCGGGAAAATAGTCCCCATCGAAGTAAAGCTGACGGCGACACCCCGTCCAGCCACTGCCGCCGCCATTCGGACGCTTCAGAACGACCTCGAAGACAAGGCCATGCCGGGCTACGTTATCCACCCAGGGGATGTCACCCTGCCCCTTGCCCCAAACGTCACCGCCATACCCTTTTGCGCGCTGTAAGTTTGGGCAGTGCCCTTCAGCGACTTGTACTCGGTGGTCGAGGAGCGCTAACAGACTGCAACCCAAAGGCGGGCCCCTGTGCCCGACCGGAGCCCGCACCGGTATCGAATGAGTGCCATACAGAAGACAAGGAGACGCGTGTGAAACCGATTCGAGCCATGCTCCTGGACATGGAAGGGGTCCTGGTCCACGGCAGCCGGTTGGAGCCCTTTCCCGATGCGGGCGCCTTCATGGCCGCCCTCCGCGGCAAAGGCATTCCCGTCCGCCTCGTCACCAACCACACGGTCCGCCCCCCTGCCGAGATCGCCCGGCGCCTCAGGGAGGCGGGCATCGCCCTCGCCGAAGACGAGATCCTTTCGCCCCTGACGACTTGCCCGCAAATCCTCGAAGCCAACGGGGCCAAAAGGCTCTTCGTGATGGGAACGGACGGGCTGAAGCGCTTTTTGGCCGCAGCGGGTTTCGAGATATCGGCAGACCCCCGGGTCGACGCCGCCGTCCTTGCGAAGGACCTGTCGATGGGCTTCAACGCCATCAAGACCGCCGCCACCGCCGTGAAGCGGCACGGCGCCCTCCTCTGCGCGCTGAACGACAACCGGTTGATCCTGGACGACGACGGGCTGGTCTTTCCCGGCCCCGGCGCGATGGCCGCCCTGTTCACCCACGCCTGCGGCTACCCAAAACCGGTCCTCCAATGCGGCAAGATGAGCCCCCTTTACAACGACATCCTCTTTCGAGACCTCGGCCTCGCACCCTCCTCGCTCGCCATCGTGAGCGACGACCTCGAGACCGACATCCGCGGCTACGCCGGACTCGGCCTCCAGACCATCCTCACAACCACCGGGAAATGCAGCCGGTCCGACGCCCGGGGCGACCCGCCCCCCGATCTCGTCGTGGACAGCCTGACGGACCTGATGATTCAGCTGGGCTGGTAGCATTGGCGACCCATTCCTCACTGTCTGTCGCACGGTCCGGCTGGTTGTGCGGATTTTCCGCCCGACTCGTAAACCACTTCGGGTCGACATGAGAACTTTCTTGACTTAAAGAATTTATTGCATCATATTAATAATTTAGTCTGACTGTTAAAACGTTGCTATCCATGAAAATCGTGGTTTATCGGGAGGCAGGAAATGAGGTATGATCGAATCACAGTAAACCCCGACCAAATGGGTGGGGTACCGTGCCTGCGTGGGTTAAGGATCCCGGTCGCTACAGTGGTTGCCATGATTGCAGACGGCATGAGTGTCGATGAGATTCTTCGAGCTTATCCAGACCTACACAGGGATGATATTACAGAAGCCCTCCGCTACGCCGCGGAAGCAGTAAGAGAACGGGAACTGCCACTGGTAAACTTGGCATGAAATTTCTTATTGATAACGCTTTATCACCATTCGTTGCCGAAGGACTTCGAGCTGCAGGTTTCGATAGTTTGCATGTCGCGGATGTTGGTCTTCAATCAGCCGCAGATTCAATCGTTTTTCAAAGAGCCGCCGAAGAAGACCGTATTCTCGTTTCAGCAGATACCGATTTTGGGACCTTGCTCGCTATGTGGAGCCATCCAAAACCTTCGGTCATTCTTTTTCGAAGGGGGACTGAGCGCAGACCGCGCCAGCAGGTAAACCTTCTTCTCGCCAACCTGGCTTACTTGATCGAAGCACTTGAAAAAGGAAGCATCGTAGTTTTCGATCAAAATCGAATTCGGATCAGGTCCCTGCCCATCTTTCCTCAATAATCATTCGATTTTGCCTTTCTTAGGATAGCGCGCCCCCGGTCCGGGCGACCGGAAGCGCGCCTTCAGGGGGAAACTCGATGGGGTGCGGGTCTCTTAGAATCCCAGCTCCGACCAGCGCGATTCGACCTTTTTGACCATGTCGGGGTCGAGCGTGATCGGGATGGGCTTTTCTTTCCAATCATAGGGGATGGTGGCATCCAGCAACAGCCGGCCGGTGATGTCCCGCTGGTCGATCGGCAGCGACGGATCGAGCGGTGTCGAGCGCCCGCGCTTGATGACCTGGCAGCGGTTCGGCTGGAAGCGGAAGCTGAGGGCATACAGGACGCGGGGAATGTCCCACGCGTCGATATCCTCGTCGACGGCGATCACCGTCTTCAGGCCGTAGGCCCCCATCTCGGTCGAGATCGCGGCGGTGAGAACCTGATCGGTGTGGCCGGGATACATCTGCTTGAGCGAGATGATGGCCAGGAACCTTCCTGCCGCCTCGGGCGGGCAGTAGACGGACTGGATGCCGGGGATCCGCATATCCGATAACTGCTGCCACAGGGTCGCCCCGTAGGTGAGAGCCAGGGCCATGTGCGAGTCGGTGACGGCGCGCCCGACGGTGGTCGACATGAAGATGGGATTGGTCCGGTGGGTGACCGCCTTGACCTGAATGAAGTTGCGCGGATCGGTCCCCACACCGGAGTAGTATCCGGTGTACTCGCCGAACGGCCCTTCCGGGTAGAAGGCATCCGCGTCCACCTCCCCTTCCACGACGATCTCGGCCGTAGCCGGCACGAGGAGGTCGTTCGTTTCGCACTTGACGACCTCGATCGACTCGCCCCGGATGGAACCCGCCAGGTCGTACTCCGACTGGAAGGCCGACACCCGGGCCGCGCCCATCAGAAAGAGGAGCGGGTCGCAGCCGACGACCACAGCCACGGGCATGGGTTTTCCCAGGGCCTGGTACTTCTTGAGCATGATGTCGGCGTGCTTGCCCTTGATGAACTGCGTTCCGAGCTTGTCCTTTTCGAGGAGCTGCAGGCGGTAGGTGCCGAGGTTCACCCAGTCCGAATCGGGGTCCTTGGTGACGACAAAGTGGGCCGTGCCGAAGAAGCGCCCCCCGTCCCGCGGGTAGAACTTCGGCACCGGGAACTTGAAGAGGTCCACCTGGTCCCCCTCCATCTTGTTCTCCTTGCAGGGCCCCGTCGCGACGACCTTGGGCGGGATGCCCTTCTTGCCCTTCTCCACCCAGTGGCGCATGAGATCGACCAGGGTCGCGTCCTTGTGCATCCCCATGATCATCGCCAGCCGCTCGGTGGTCGTACAGGTGCTCATGAGAACCGGGGAGCTGTATCCTTTGACGTTCTCAAACAGGAGGGCCGGCCCCTTTTTCTCCTCGTTGAGCTTCGCGATGTGGGACATCTCGAGGTCCCAGTCCACCTCGGCCTTGATGCGCTGGAGAATTCCCTCTTTTTCACATGCCGCGATGAAATCCCTGACGTCCTTCATGTTTGCCTCCTGCTGATAAATGGGTTCAATAAATCCGCATTCTCGAAGGCAGCTTGGAGATCGGAGGGGCGAAATCCAGCCCCAAGGTCCTCCAGTCCCGCCTGGTTTCGCAGTAAAGCCAGTGCCATCGACTATAGGAAAAAATCAGACAGGATGGCAAAATAAAAATAGTTATTTGAGACAAACTATTGGTTAACAAGCAATGCCCGAGAAAAAGCCCCTGCTTCAAGGGGCGGGCCGCACCGGACCCCGTCCCCTTCCATCAGGGACAATCCGCACGCTTCCCTGTTTGGCTATTCCCCTCTCCGGCTGCATCCACACCGCCAAAGCGCCGTCGGCGTCCTGCGGGGATGTGCGGCGGGCTTCGCTCCAATCATTCTTTGATCGAGTCGCGCACCCGAATACCCATCACGCCCGCTCGACGATGGTCACCCTGCCGGTGCTCCCATCCACACGGAGGATATCCCCGGTCTTGATCACAGAAGTCGCGACCCCGGTCCCGGTCACGGATGGCAGACCGTATTCCCGCGACACGATGGCGGCATGGGACGTCAGCCCGCCGATATCGGTCACGGCGGCCTTGATCTTGGTGAACACGGGGGCCCAGGACGGGTTGGTCGTCGGGGCGACCATGATCTCGCCGGGCTCCAGCTTGGCGACATCCGAAAGCAGTTTGAGAACCCGGGCAGGCCCCTCCGCCACGCCGGCCGAGGCGGGGAATCCCGTCATCTCGTCCAGGTGCTCCACTTCGACACCCGTTCCCTTGAGCCACTCCTGCACGGTGTCCGTCGTCACACCCCAGAGCATCAGGGTAAAAGGTTCGGCGATCTCCTCCGGCGGTATCCCTATGGCAGGAGGCGGGTTCCATTTCAGTGCCGCCTCGAGGATCCTTTTTCGCTTCCCGGCCTTTTCGATCCAGAAAGGCCCCCGGGTCGGAACGCCGTGCCCAAGGGCCCACGCGGTGGCAAGGTCTTCGAGGAGCATCGGGACTTCGAAGCGGTTGAAGAGATAAATGTCGTCAGGATTGCTCAAGACGCCGTGCCTCGTGAGGATTCTGCCGAACTGGGCGATCTTTTCGAACCAGATGGTGTGCAGCCAGTGTTCGACCCAGAAGAGATGGTCCTCGGTGTATCGGTAAATGGATTTGACGACCCTATAGGCATCATCGAAGGTCTTCCGGTCGGCCTCAGAACGGATGAGCGATTGATACTCCGATACGATCCGGTTGCTCTCCTCGGTGATGCTCTCGAGTCTACGCTCGATCTGCTCGCCCTGCTCGAGCCGTTCGACATAGCTCTGTATATAGCTGAAAGGGAGATCCATCGTATTGATCCAACTTCCCTCGTAATGAAACCACCCGCTTCCGTTCGAGACATAGAACCAGGGGTTCTTGACCTGGTCCAACGCCTCGAGCCATGCCCGTCCCTGAGGTGTGCCGCTGAGGCTGCTCATCTTCTCTTCGGCCGAGCCTTTCCGTTTCAGGACCTCTGCGACAGAGCCATGATTCATTGCGAGCCGGCTCAACCTGCAGAGCTCCTCCTCGGGACGAAACATGGACACATCCGCGCCCGCAACCATCTTCCCCATCGTGCCGTCCTTGATCCCGGGAAAGAGCTTCTTCGCCGTGTCCACGAACATCAGATAGGCCAGGTAGGCCAGGTTGAGATACTGGAAGTGATACTGCCAGCCCCTGAAGATGAGGTTGATGATATCGTTGAAGTTTTCCATCAGCAGGTTGGCTTCGGTATACCCCTTGGGCGTCGGAATGACGTCCTCCTCGGGCACGAAGGTGTACAGCTCTTCCGGGATTTGAATGGACTCCATGTCACGGCCCAGTTTCTGGAATTTCCTGAGCCACTCGTCCCATTGACTCGAATAATGCTCGAATGTGTAAGGGACCCTCTGCCCGAAGAGTTCGCCCTTTTTCTCGATGACGTTCGCAGGAGGCGACTCGACGGCACCGATATACATGTAGCAGCCCAGGATCCGTTGGGCGACTCCCTGCGCCGGAGGGATGCAGAAAACCCGTGTGGTGTACTGCGAAAGCGCGATCTGCCAGGCCTCCTGGAAGATGTCGTCCAGCGGGTAAAGCGGATCGGCAGCGTGGATCTTGTCGTGATACCAGAAGTGCCGCTTCTCCCAATCCTCCCGGTCCTTGCTGAAGAGGCGCTGAGGTGCATACATCTTTTCCCATCCCTTCATTTCGGCCGGCAATTGAATCTCTTCTGCAAACGGAAATTGGGCTGCCATGATGTCCTCCCCTTTTCTGGATGAATGGTGCTGTTTCCTTCTCGATCCCCGCCATGGCTCAAAGGCGCGGATCCGCCCCTGGTTTTCCCCCGGCCTCGTGATGACCGGAAAAACCTCTCCGGCATGAGCGGTGGCTGATCTGCGCACCGGCCTATGGTTTCCCTGACCTTTGCCGAAACGCGGCCCGCCGCCGACGGATGCGCCCGGTCGGACCCAGCCGCAGAAGACAATCTCCTCGCACACGGGTCGAGAAACCTGCTCCCGCCGGAACATTCCTTCCAGACAAAAACCGGATACACTTCTCAGGCGTTACCGAATCCTGAACCCGGGAACGCTCCTGGCCTTCGACCGCCGCAACGTTCCCTTCGGTCTTAGACAACACTGCAGGCCCTGCGTACAGCGAGCGCCCGCACGCAAAGGCAAATCAAAGCTCCATTGGAATTTGGAATAAGGTGTGCCGGGGCCAGGAAGCTCCCGGGTTTGCGCGGAGAAGACCGTCAGGTCGCCCAAAGGGCGGCCCCGCGGCCTCGCGTGGAGATGGGCTGGAAATTCCGCTTCGGGACAATCATCCGCCGGGTGGCAGGGTTTGATTCCCTTATCGGCTAAACTTGAAAGAAAAATAGTCAGGCAGGGTTCAGCGCTCTTTCCGGCGGTATGCCGTGGAAGATCTGCGCTGCAGACGACACCGGTAGCACTCGAAACGGCTACGGCGATGTCATTCATCATGGCAACCCCTCCAATCCCTCCTGTGCAAAGAGGGCTCTGGTTCTGGTTGCTGAACGGGCATCCCCGTTTTGAAGCCGGAATGGCAATCCAGCCTCAAGCGCGGGGTTTTTCTTCAAAGAACACGTTGAATCTACAACTCAATCGCTCATATTCTCCAAGCGAAACGCCTCTTTCCTCCATGATAAAGCTGACCGTTTTTGCTCATGGCGCATTTACGCTGTCTATCGCTGTATCTTATCCCGTTTGAAACAACCTTAAGAAAAAGGATTTGACAAGGCAAACTAAAAATAGTTAGCTGATATGAACCTATTGTTCATACCATCAACACATCCGGCCCATCTCCAATTGCACGCCGCCTTTCTGGTCCGATTCGGGGTCACCAACATGATTTTGAACATGAACCAGCTGAGGGCCTTTTATACAGCAGCCAAGCAGAACAGCATCACCAAGGCTGCGGAGGTCCTGATGGTCACGCCTCCCGCCATCTCCAAGCAGGTCCGACAACTCGAAGAGACCATCGGGATGAAACTCCTCTATCGCAGCGGCAACACCATCGAGCTGACCGACATCGGCCGGGATGTCTTCCGCGAGAGCGAGGCGGTTTTCGAGAAGATTACGGAGATGGAGAACTATCTCGAAGACATCTCGATCGGCAAGCTCGGAGAGCTGCGGATCGGGTGCCCCCAGACGCCCGCCAAGTACATCATGCCCCGGCTGATCGCCCGGTTCAAGGAGACCCACCCGGGCATCCGGATCATCGTGGACCAAGGCACGAACATGGAGATGGTCCGGAACCTCCTCACCAGTCGGAACGATCTCGCCCTCATCCGCAACCGGCCGGACGACCGGCGGCTGAAGATGAAGGTGCTGCGGAACGAAGAGATTCTCCTCCTGGCCGCTCCACACAGCCGCCACCTGCCCGGACGCGAGATCTCCGTCACGCTCCTCGACCGGCTCCCCCTCATCCTGCCGAAGGAGGGTTCCGCCGTGAGGGACGTGACCCTCGAATACCTTCAACGCTACAAGATCTCGCCGAACGTCGTCATGGAGTCGGGCAGCATCGGCCTCGTGAAGGAGCTCATCCGCCAGGACACGGGGCTGTGCTTCCTCGAGCGCTATGCGGTAGCGGAGGATCTCGCCCGGGAGCGTTTGACCGCCGTCACCATCCTCGAGGGCTCCCCCAAGGTGGAGTTCGGCATAGGGTACTTCCACAAAAAGCACCTGTCCCCCGCCGCATGGGCCTTTCTGCGGCTCCTCGACAAGCTCGACGACATCGTGCCCACTGTTTCCTCCTGAATATCACGCGAACCTTCCTTCGTCTCCGGATAGAAACATCCTCATTTCCGGATGGGAACCCGGTTTATACCGGGAAATCATTTCCGGATGGATACTGTTTATTAACGCCGGTCAAAAAATGGACAGACATAGCCGGTAGAAAACTGGCCAAAATGAGCGGCTGAAAAACCGGCATTGCAGGTTCTTCCTTCTTTCCTGTATGTAAAACCTGTCTTTTCTTCCTGGATCTGCTTCTTTCTCTTCTTTATTTCGTCTTTTTGTGTAATCTCGAAAGATTAGGCTCACAAGTGTTATGGTTGTCATCCACGGGGAGGACGACCATGAACGAGACTATTCGATGCCTCCATTGCGGATCTGTTTTCGAGCGCAATCCGCGCATCAAGACCCAACGCTACTGCGCCCGGAAGGAATGCCAGCGTGCCCGGAAGCGCCAGTGGCAGCGTGAAAAACTCCTCTCCGACCCGGATTACAAAGCCA
>NZ_AULM01000041.1 GCF_000422285.1 Desulfatiglans anilini DSM 4660 | reverse complement strand
GGTGTGCCTTTCTTCCCCTCCATCTCGCTCCAGATATCTGCGCGCTACCGAATCCGAAACCGACTTCGCCTACGTCCTCGCCCTCCTCAGACGCGGGTACTCCGAACACGCCATCCGCTCCCTCCTCATCGAGCAACGGACCTCCTGGGATCATCACCAGGGCGAACGGAGGAAAAATGCCTATATCAATACAACCATCGCCAAGGCCAAGACCATCATCCAAAACAAGTCTGTCCAAATTACCCCGAAAATCACCACCAATCGTCCAGGATAATCAGAAAAAAAACGTCAGATTATTGTGAAAGACGACACCCCTCCACCGGTTCTCCGTTCAACAGCACTCTTCCCGAACTCGGAGAGATGAATCCCGCCGCAATCTTCAGCAGGGTCGACTTGCCGCACCCGCTCCTGCCGAGAATCGCAATCAACTCCCCTCCTTCCGCCCGAAAGCTCACGTCCTCCAGGACCGGCAGGTACCCGCCGGCCGTGTGGAAGCCCTTCGAAAGGCCCTCGAACCTGAGGGTATCCTCCCTCGATGCCGCCCGGTTTCCGACTACCGCCTTCAGGCGCGTTTTCATGGCATCCTCCTTGCGCTCTTGAAGCACAGCCGCAACCCGCCCTGAAGCAGTTTATCCGTGATCCGCCCCATGACGGCAATCACGATGATACCGACGACGATCATATCGATGCGCCCGAGCATCCGGGCATCCATGATCACGGCCCCCAACCCGTCCGGGACCCCGGTCAACTCCCCCAAGACCAGATAAGCCCAGGAGATGCCCAATCCCAGGCGCAGCCCGGTCATGATGTGCGGCATGGCCCCCGGAAGAAGGATGGCGAAGGTGCCCCTCAGCCTCTTGACGCCCATCATGGCGCCTGCCTGGAGAAACAACGGGTTCACCTGCCTGGCCCCCGCAGCCGCGTTCAGAAAAACCGGGAAAAACGCGGCCAGAGCCACCAGGAACAGGGTGGCTTTCATCCCGATGCCGAACCAGACCAGGGCCAGTGGAAGCCAGGTGATGCCTGGGACGGCCCGGAACGCATTGACGGTCGTACCTGTGAGACGCTCGACGACCCACAGACGCCCGGAAAGGATCCCGAGGGGAAGACCGACAGCCACAGCGAGGGAAAAACCACAAAACACCCGCCACAGACTCGCTGCAGCATCGCGGACAAACCGCCCGGCATAAGGACCTCCTTCGGGCGTCCCAAGGAGGTATGCATAGCCGGCCTCGACGATATCGCGTGGGGGAGGCAACAGGTAGGCGGGCACCAGCCCCGTGGCACTCACCGCCCACCAAAAAAAACAGAAGAGCGCAGGGATCACCCACGGCAGATACCACCCGCTTCCCTTGACGGGCTTGCTGCCATAGGACCCCATTATTTCACCACCCTTTTCACGAATGACAGGTCGAAAAGCCGCTCGTAGTCAGGCTGCTTCCGAATGATCCCGAGGGCCTCCATCCGCTCACCCAAGCCTCTGGCCTTCCGAACGAAATCGGCGTCCATGTCCCATGCCAACTCGATGTTGGCCGCGGCCTCCTTCAGGACGGCCAGTTCCGTGCCGAACGATGACGCCTTACGAAGCCACACCTCGGGATGGGATTGCAGGTATTGTGTAGCCTTCGCGTGCGCCCTGACCAGTTCGAGAACCCGCTCCGGTTCGCCCTCGATGCTGTCCCGCCGAACCAGCATGCCGGCATTGATGGCCCCGATCGACTCATCATAGTAAGGATACGCGAGGATCTCACCGTATCCCTGCGCAACGGCAAGGCTCGGAAGCGGCTCGCCCGAAAGAAAGGCATCGAGGCCGCCCCCTGCCAGGGCCATGCCCATGTCGAAAAAATCCACCCGCGTCAACACGACGTCTTTCTCAGGGGAAAGACCGTTGCGGGTCAGGATTTCCCTGAGTAGAATTTCGTGCATGGTTCCAGGGACATAACCGATCCTTTTCCCCCTCAGATCCATTACCTCTTTGACCGCTCCTCCCCTTTTGACCACCAGGGCCGAGCCCTTGTTGCAGAGGGCCGCGACCATCACCACGGGTTGAGCCAGTGAAGCCGAGTGGATCGCATGCGCCAAGGTGGTGCCGCACATGTCGAGGCTGCCGGCCAGGAGGGCGGTCTTCTGGTCGGCCGGATTGGTGAAGGAATAGACCGTCACCTTCTGGTTTTCGGGAACAAACCGCTCATAGAAGAAGGGCTGTATGGTCTGGGGCGTCTTCCACGTGCCCACCCGGATGTCTTCCGCGCGTGCCCCGGAGAAGGCGAACAGGATCATCGCAGCGATTCCGAGGAGTATCCTAAAAACTCCGGTTGACCGAAGCATGATTTCCACCTCCTGCGAGCCGTTCGGATTTCCACCCTGCAATCATTTTCTGCCTAAACGTCCTCGAATCCTGCCAGATCGATTTACCTACCGCGCCGCGACAGTGCCAAAGCAGTTGGACGGCAGGTCCGGATCCCATCCCATCTCTCTCAGGATTTCGCTGCAAACAGCGACGCTTTTCCCCCGGCCCTCACCCGTATCCGCCGTCCCATCCCTGGGGCTCGCGCCCACCTCCGGGAAAAAGAGGTTGGCACCCGCCATCAACGATGCCGAATGCGGTTCGTGGGTGCAGTGGGCGCGCGGCACATCCCCCATCACCAACCGGCTGACCGCCACCATCCGGGCCATCTCCCGCTCCGTGATCATCCCGAACCGTGCCATGGGCGACCCCGGGAAATTGATGCGCCGCATGACCCCGCTGTACACCGCCCCGTACGTTCTTGCCAGAAACATCAGGTCGACGATCTCGTCCAGGGCGTGTTCCGGCCCCACCGGTTCGATGCAGTTCATCCACAGCAGCCCGACGTCCTTGAGGACCCGGATGGTCTGAATGCGCTTCTCTCTTTTGAAAGGGGTGTCCACCCCTTCCCCGAGCCGGACGGCGTGATAGGCTCCGACGAAGCCCGCCTCCAGCAGTTTCTCCCCTTCCCGATGGTGGATGTCGCGGGTGTTGGCCACGAGCGGGACCGAGACCTCCCTTTTGAGAAGCCTCCCGATCTCGAGAAGCCGCTCGAAGGAGAAGGTTCCCGTGGTCATCAGGTTGAGGGCGTCGGCAGACCGGGCCTCCCCCATTCTGGCCCATTCCAGGATGGCCTCTTCGGCGAAGTCCACATCCCCCTTGAAGATCCCGGCGCGCTCTGTCAGGGAACAGAAGGCGCAGTTGAAGGGACAAGGCGCCACATTGACCCCGATGTGGAGATGGTTCTCTCCCTTCTTTCCGAATTGCTCTCTGGAAAGCCGATTGGCGGTTTCCATGACCGCATAGATCTCTCTGGACTCGAGATCGAGCCTCAGCAGGAACCCGGCATCCTCCTCACTGATTCCCTCAAAGGCCCCGGCCCTTTCCAGGATCTCTCTCACCCTCGGCAAGATCCTCCAACCCATTTTTCGTCCACTCCTCCCAGATTAAAGCCCCGCCTCCCGGCGGATCTTCCGGATGATCTTCGGAATAAAGAATGAGAACACGAAGAGACCCACCGAGAAATACACCTTGAAGGAGAGGAGTTCCCCCCAGTTGCCCGAGGCCCAGACCTCCTTCACGGTTCCGATGAAAAACGTGAAGATGAAGGTCCCCACGATGATGCCGAGGCCCGTACCAGCCACATAGTCCCGGAAACGGACCTTGGTGAGCCCCATACCGAAATTCATGGGGGTGAAGGGAAAATAGACCAGTCGGAGATAGAGCACCGTGGCAAATCCGTTCTGCTCGATCGCGTCGTCATATTTCTTCAGCCGGTCTCCGATGAGCGAGGCGGCAAACTCCCTGCCCAGTGTCCGGCCGATGACAAAGGCTGCACTCGCACCCAGCATCGCGCCGATCCACACATAGAAAAACCCCCAGTAAGGACCGAAGACCGCCGCACCGAGGCCGGTGAGAAGGGTGCCGGGAACGAACAGGCACACCCCGACAGCGTAAACCGCCACATAGACGACGGGTGCCCACAGGCCGGCGCCGTCCAGGAACCGCCCGAGCGCATCGGCGGTGAGAAACCCCTTCACCGGCGTGAAGCGCACCACATAGATCGCCGCAGCGATGAACCCCGCGAACAAGAGCGCCTTGAAGAGCGGCCTCACGCCCCGTCCCCCGGCCCGCAGGCCCTGCCTTTCAGGTTGAAGAAAAACTTCAGTCCTTTCCTCACCTTGTCGGAGAAGATCTTGGGTGAAAGATAGGCGCCCGCGACCCGTTTGTTGATTTCCCCGAGGGTCGGGTAAGGATGGACAGCGGAGCCCAGGGTGGAAAGCTTTACCTTTCCGTTCAGCACGGCGACCCACTCGTTCAACAGCTCCCCTGCCCGAGGCCCCAGGATCTGAACCCCGATCGGCTTCTCATGCCTGTCCAACAGCATCTTGATCTTTCCGACCGCCTCCCCTTCGGCAAGGCTTCTGTCGTTGTCCTCGAAGACCTCCGTAAAGACATCGTACTCCAGACCGGCCTCTCCGGCCGCCTTTTCGTTCATGCCGATGCCGGCCAGTTCAGGGTCCGTGTAGGTGCACCAGGGCATGAACGTGTAGTCGGCCTTCCGGGGGAGATGAACAATCGCGTTGCTCACGATGATCCCCCCTTCGTAGCCTGCCGTGTGGGTGAACTGAAACGCCCCGGTGACATCCCCGGCCGCATAGATGTGCTTCCGGCTGGTTCGCATCCGCGCATCCGTCTGGATGCCTTTCCGGTCGAACGAGACGCCGATCCCTTCCAGGTTGAGGCCCTTGAGGTTCGGTTCGCGCCCCATAGCGACCAGGATCTGCTCCGCCTTCAGAGCCATGGCGGCGCCTTCCCTGGTTCTGATGCGCACTTCTCTTTCCTGCCCGAGATCCTTGACCCCGAGCACCGAGGCCTCGAGATGGAAGACGACGCCTTCAGCAGCCAGAACCTTCATGATCCCGTCGGCCATGTCCTTGTCTTCTTTGCTCAAGATCTGTCCGCTCCGCTGGACCACGGACACCTTCGTTCCAAGGCGGCTGAAGGCCTGGGCCATCTCCACGGCAATGGGCCCGGCGCCCAGCACGATCATGGATGCCGGGAGCCGAGCCAGGGAGAAGACCTCCCTGTTGGTGATGCAGGGCGTCTTTTCCAACCCCTCCACCGGGGGCCTTTGCGGCGAGGAGCCGCTGGCCACGACCCAGTTTTTGGCCGAGACGGTTCCGCCCTCCAATCGGACGCTATGCTCGTCGACGAAGGCGGGTTCGCCGAACACCACGCGGACCCCGAGACGGCAGAACCGCTCCTCCGAGTCGTGCTTCTGGATGGCCGCGATCACCGACCGGATCCTTTCCCGTACCTTCGCAAAGTCCACCGGTGGTAGGTCGAGCGCGGGAAGCCCGAATTCCTGCGCGTTTTTCATGGTGTGACAGGCCCGGGCGGTGCGTATCAGGGTCTTGCTCGGCACACAACCGACATGGAGACAGTCGCCCCCCAGCACGGTTTCCTTTTCGATCAGGAGGGCCCTGGCACCCAGCTGCGCCGCGCCCGACGCCACCGTCAGCCCCGCCGCCCCCCCGCCGATAATGCCGATGTCATAATCGTATATTGTCTTCATGGGGTCGGACCAAGATAAATGATTGCAACACTTACAGAAAACATGCAAAAAAGCCCCTTTCAACCGCTTATCAGCCCCTTTTCGAGCACAAAAAGCATTTTCTAAGGACAGAAGCGTTCAGGCCTGCCCGCAACCACCCCTCTCCCTTGCCTGTCATAACAAATTCGCCATATAAGCACAATGTGATAAGGCCGCATCCCCACCCGTGGAGATGTTCACCGTCCTATGGGATTTTCTCTGGAGCATCATAGCGATGCTTTCCCTTAGGCAGGCGTCGTGTGCAGGATTGGCCAATGACAATTGCCGCTTCCTGGTGGCTTAGAGCTATCCACCGCCAGGTTCCTGCCTCCTGCAGTTGAAGAGCCATCCCATCCCATCCCAGCGAAACCTGAAAAAAGCTCCATTGTCAAGGTACGCAGCCCGCGCTAAGATCGAATCGAGCCGGTAAGAACCGGATGGCACTTCCTTCTCGGATTGGCTTCAATGTCAAGGATCCATCAGCGTTGCCCAAAGACTGCCGAGAGTCCTTCTTTCACCTCTGTTGCCAAAACGGCAAAGGGTCGCTTCGTAATTAGAGTCATCGGAGTTCTTGAGCAGAGCCGGGATGCTTTCCCCCGAATTTGCTTGCCCGGCATCCTTGGTTCATGCGAATTTTTTCCTGCTATAATGGAACATAATCATGAGACTGTTGATGGAGGTTCTCTTCGACAAGAAAAGAGCCATCCCCCAACTTTCGCATACCATTCTTTCCACGTGCTCGGAGGCAGCGTGTTTCACATCGCCCCCGCAGAATGGCTTCCTTGCCGCTGGAGGATTTACAGTAGATCGTGAGCCTGCGATATTGACATCGGAACCATAATCTGGTAAGCAATTGAAATATCAGAGCATATATAAGCAGCAGTCCTTGATGTTTTCAAAGGCATGTCTCTTCTACTCAACGGGGATTCAGCGATGTCAATGAACCATACAGTCGCGGAATTACGCAATAAATTGAATCAATTAAAAGATGAAAACGAACGCTTGAGAAAAGAATACCGCTCTATCGTTGACAACAGCCTAGATGCGATCCTTCTGACGTCTCCAGATGGGCGTGTTCATTTTGCGAATAAGGCAGCCTGCAGTCTTTTCCAAATGACTGAGAAAGAGATAATCGAAGGTGGACGCATGGCTGTTGTAGACGAGAAAGACCCAAGATTAGCCCCAGCTTTGGCACAGAGACAACGTGTTGGAAGTTTTCGAGGCGAGGTTAACTTCAAAAGAAAAGATGGGACCATATTCCCTGGCGACGTTTCTTCCGTAATCTTTGAGGATAGCGAGGGACAGCCTTTCACCAGCATGATCATCAGGGATCTAACACAAATACGAAAAAAGGAAAGAAATTTAAAAGAATCTGAGCTTCTGCTACGCTCTGTATTCAATGCCCTGGATGAAGCGGTATTTGTAGTTACATTAGACAGAAAAATATTGAGCATGAACAAATCAGCCGAACTTATGTTTGGATACTCTTATGAAAAGATTGCAGGTCGCTCCACAGAAATTCTGCATGTTGATTTTGAACATTATAAAACATTTAGCAATTATGTCGCTGCAACACTTATAAATGGACAGACAGCCAATTTCGAGTTTGAGGTCAAGAGGAAAAACGGTGAAATTTTTCTTCCGATCACACTTTGTCTCTATTAAAGGACGAAAATGAAGCAAAAATCGGACTTATTAGTGTTGTGCGTGACATATCAAAACGGAAGTTATCGGAGATAGCTTTAGAGCAAAGTGAGAAACGTTATCGCAATGTTGTCGAATACCAAACAGATATTGTTTTCCGTTTTAAACCCGACGGTTCAATTACCTTTATGAATGAAACATTTAGAAAGCTTTTTCAAAAAAACTTTAAAGGAGAGCGTAAAAAAACGTGGTATTCTGTCCTGCATAAGAGTGATATACGAGATATTAAACATCAACTACAGGAGATATCGTTAAATAAGCCAACTGTTATTCTTGAAAGCCGCGTTTGGTCGGCTGATGGCGCCTTACGCTGGATGCAATTTGTCAACCGGGGATTCTTCGAAGAAAATGGACGACTCTATGAAATACAATCCGTCGGACGCGATATCACAGAACTGAAGAGAATGACTCAAGAACTTGAAATTAAAGAAAAAGATTTGGAGGCAAAACACGAACGGCTATCCGAGTTGAACGCAGCTCTCAAGGTTTTGCTCGACCAGCGTGAACAGGAAAAAAACAATTTCGAAGAACAGTTGTCAAAAAACATCAATGGATTAATCATTCCGTATTTAATTAAAATCAAAAAAACAGGACTTAACAATCTACAAACTGGATACATTGAAAATCTTGAATCGAACCTTCGTTTAATGACAAATCCTTATATACGTGGAATTTCATTTAATTTGATGCAGCTTAGTGCGACGGAAACAATGGTGGCTGAGCTTATTAAACAAGGCTATCGAATTAAAGAGATCGCTTTGCGATTGAATATTTCACCAAGAACCGTCGAGTTTCACAGAACCAACATCCGTAAAAAACTAGCCATCAAAGGCCGCAAAATCAACCTGAGAACTTACCTGACGAACGCCTCTTAATGCGAGGTGTTTACCTCGTATTATCCCCGCATTTTTCAAGCCTTGAATTCTGGCTGCCTTTCCTATTTAATATAGATGAGATGTATTTCATTTTAATTCCATCTTTTTCAAATTTTAAACCTGAAATCAGTTTTACATATATAAATTTTTGATTTGTGCGATCCGGAATTTTCAATCCGATCAAATGCCCATATCTATAGAACATTCACCCCAACCTTCTTCTGTACCGCCATCATTTCAGCAGCCGTCGTCCACCATTCAGACCTAAGCCAAGAGAAAGCAGGTGCAATGCCAGAAAAGATCAAGATCTTATTGGTTGAAGACAACCCCGCCGATGTTGAACTCACCGCCGAAAACCTTGCATCCAGCAAGATCCTTCATGACCTTTTCGTTGTAGGCGACGGCGTCAAGGCGATGGACTTTCTAAGGAGGCAGGGTGAGTACGCTGACGTTCCCCGCCCCCATCTTGTGCTCCTTGACCTGAATCTCCCCCGCAAAGACGGAAGGGAAGTGCTCGAAGAAATGAAGGCCGACCCCGTATTGAAACGCATCCCTGTAGTGGTATTGACGTCCTCAAAGGCCGAGGAGGACGTGATCAAGAGCTATGACCTTCAGGCCAGCGCCTATGTGGTCAAGCCCGTGGATCTCCAAGGTTTCGGCAGCATCGTGAAAGGGATCGACTGGTTCTGGTTTTCGGTCGTCAAATATTCCCCGGAGTAGATAATATGGTTTATGATCTAGAACAGCCGGTGAGGGTCCTCCTCGTGGAGGACAACCCGGCTGACAGGGACTTGGTCGCCGAATTCATGGAGACCGCTGACTTCCCCTCCGAAACGGATTGGGCTCCCACGCTCGATAAGGCCTTTGGGTTTCTTGCCTGGAAAGACTACGACGTGATGCTCCTGGATCTCGGTCTTCCTGACAGCCAAGGAATCGAAACAGCCAGGACGATGTTGGAGTTCCAGCCGGGCCTGCCCATTGTCGTGCTCACGGGCCAGAGTGACCATCAGATGGCCCGTGAGGCCATCAAAAATGGCGCGCAGGACTACATCCTGAAACAGGACCTGAGTCCAGAGATCATCAGCCGATCCATCCGATACGCCATCGACCGGCAATCCTTCGAAAATGAACTCGCGGCGGTGTATGAAAATGCCCCGGTGTTGATGCTGCTGGTGGACGAAAACCTCAGGATCAGACGCTTGAACAAAGCCGTCGCCGCCTTCGGCGGAAAGGCAGAAAAGGCGTTGAAGGGACTGTATCCGGGAATCGCTCTGAGGTGCCAGCACATACTGGATGATGCCATGATTTGCGGAGGGACCCCCTTCTGTGCCTCGTGCCATATTCGTCGTTTGGTTCTAGCTTCCTTCGAGACCGGGCAAGGCGCAAGGAACGTCGAGATTTCCCTCGATGTATCCGACAACGGTACGGGCCACAGAGTCCATCTTCTGGTTTCCACGAGCCAGATTCAGTTCAAGAATCGCATATTGGCACTCATCGTCCTCCAGGATATATCCGAGAGAAAACGCGCTGAAAAGAACCTGAAGGAAAGCGAAGAGCGATACCGATTGCTATTCGAGACCATCAACCAGGGGGTGGTATACCAGAACGCCGAGGGGCGCATCACCGAAGCCAATCCCCGGGCGGAGATGATCCTGGGGGTTACCCGGCATGAGATGCTCTCGAGGGCGCCCGAATCACCCGAATGGCGCGTGCTCCGGGAGGATGGGTCCATATTTCCGATCAGCGAACGCCCCGCGCAGGCAGCTCTTCAATCCGGCAAAAAGGTAAACGGGGTGGTGATGAGCGTCTTCAACCCGCAGAAGGCCGACTGGATATGGCTCAAAGTCGACGCAATCCCGGTCACGGCCCCGGCTGAATCGACTCCTTTCCAGGTCTATTCCGTATTTGAAGATATCACTGAGCAAAGAGCCGCACAGGAAGAGATCAAGCGCAAGACGGAGGAGATCAACCCCTTCTTTTCCTCGAGCCTGGATCTTCTTTGCATCAGGGACATGGATGGTTGCTTTCACCGTATGAATCCGGAATGGGAAAAGACCCTTGGCTACTCTCTGGAGGAGCTGGTCGGCATACGCTCCCTCGATCTGGTTCACCCCGACGACCTGGAGCGCACCCTGGAAACCTTCGAGGAACTCAAGCACCAGAAACCTATACGGAATTTTACCAACCGATACAGGAGAAAGGACGGCGCTTATCGTTTCATAGAGTGGCGTTCGGTTCCACACGGAAAATGGATATATTCCAATGCACGCGATATAACAGACCGAATGCAGCTGGAGGAGCAACTCCGCCAGTCGCAAAAACTGGAATCCGTGGGCAGACTCGCAGGCGGTGTGGCGCATGACTTCAACAACATTCTCTCCGTGATTGTCGGGTACGGAGACATGGTGCTGCATAACCTCGGACCGGAGCATCCCCAGTACAACCTGATTAAAGCGATCTATGAAGCCGGTGTCCGGGGAAGCGCGTTGACCCGGCAACTGCTGGCTTTCAGCAGAAAACAGCTCCTCGAAATGAAGGTGCTGGACGCCAACAGCGTCGTCACGGGTTTCGAAAAACTGATGCGGAGGGTTCTGGGCGAAGACATCACGTTGAATCTTGCACTGACTAAAGAGCCGACGCCGGTCAAAGCGGACGACTCCCAGTTGGAGCAGGTGCTCATGAACCTTGTAGTCAATGCGCGAGATGCCATGCGAAACGGCGGAAGCCTTCTCATTGAAACCGCTCTTGCGGAACTGAATCGGGCATATGCGGAACGAAAGCAAGGTGTCTTGCCGGGCGCCTACGTGATGATCGCCGTCAGTGACACGGGCACAGGGATGGATCAGGAAACCATGGCCCGGGTTTTTGAACCCTTTTTCACGACCAAGGACCAGGATGAAGGCACCGGACTAGGGTTGGCTACATCCTATGGCATTGTGAAACAGCACGGCGGCAACATCTGGATTTACAGCGAGGTAGGTCAAGGAACAACCGTCAAAGTTTACCTGCCTTTGTGCACCGAAGGGAAATCGCAGCTGGAAATCCCGGTTCGACCGGGCAATCTTCCCCGCGGTTCAGCTACGATCATGGTTGTTGAAGACGACCCGGCGGTGCGAAAGCTGGTGAATCAGGCACTGAAGTCCAAGGGTTACGAAGTGATGGCGCCAGGCGATGTACGACAGGCGATTCAACAGGCGGCAGAGTTTCCTGGACCGCTTCACCTGGTCGTCAGCGATGTGATCATGCCGGAAATGAAAGGTCCGGAGGTATACCTGCGGATCCAGGAACACCACCCGGAGGCGAAGATCCTGTACATCTCCGGCTACACACAAAAAGTGATCACCTTGCACGGGGTTCTAAAAGAAGGGATTCAGTTTCTGGAAAAACCGTTTACGGTTCAGGGGCTTCTGGAAAAAGTAGCCAGCGTTCTCGGGATGCGACCCTAAAGGTCCTTGAACTTGAGCCCGTGTTTGCCCATTCCAGCTTGAGCAGAAAACGTTCCTAACAGGCGCCCATCTCGCCAAGCAGAGCGAGCGCATCTCGATGCATGCCAAGAGAAATACGCCACTCTCCATCCTTACGTTATGCGGTGTACATCTCGCTTAAAGGAAAATGTATCTGCGGTTTAGTCATTAATGCCAATCTGAGCCAGAAAATTCGTATAGCAACGTGATCATTCATCTAGAATAAATATATTGAATTTATATTTTCGTTTTTGCTCTATCATTATAATTTCATTAATAAATACAATCAAATAACCAGATTTCCCGGAAGACACATTTCACAATGAGCTGAAGGAGCCATAAGTATGCACGATGATAAAACTAGTAATCATTTCTCAAATAAAGCTATTAAATCAAGGACTAAAATAACAGAGATTAATGAAATGAATACACAGTTCAATGAAGCACGGCAATTAGCCCGACGGCGAAAAAAAGAACTCGAAGCTTTTATGCAGAGTTCCAAAGCTGTTTTGGCTGTGCAAAAATTCTCCGATTCAGCAAGATCCATTTTTAATTACTGTAAGGACCTGATCGGTGCGACTTCCGGCTATGTCGCCCTGCTAAGCGCTGATGGAACGGAAAATGAACTTCTCTTTCTCGAGTCGGGTGGTATGCCTTGCAGCGTCGATCCTCACTTGCCAATGCCTATCAGGGGCTTAAGGGAGGAAGCTTACAGGTCCCACCTGGCCGTATACAACAACGATTTCATGAAAAGCCCCTGGGCCGGCTTGATGCCTGAGGGCCACGTTGTATTGAGCAACGTTCTTTTCGCCCCCCTTGTGATCTCGGACAAAACCGTCGGAATCATCGGCCTGGCCAATAAGGCGTCTGATTTTGATGACAATGACGCCAAGATGGCAACAGGTTTCGGGGAACTTGCAGCCATCGCACTGCAAAACAGCAGAAATCGCGATGAAATCGTGCGGAGCAACCGGCGCAACGAAGAGATCATCAATGAGTTGAACAGGGCGCTTGCCGAGGTCAAGACATTGACTGGACTCCTGCCGATTTGCTCAATATGCAAAAAGATCCGTGACGACAAGGGCTACTGGAAGCAAATTGAACAATACATTTCGGATCACTCGGATGCGGAGTTTTCGCACAGCATTTGTCAAGAGTGCGCCGCAAAATATTATCCAGAAATGGATCTTTACGATGATGCACCATCTAGTTGATGTTTTTCGGGCCCAAATGCGCCGCAAATCGTTGCTCCAGGCTGTTTGAACCGCACAGAGGCAGGGGGGCCTCCAATGAACAAAAACCTGGAACACCTCACAAGAACCATGTTGACCTGCTTGGGTGTCTTGAGCGTATCAAGACCGCCACGGGTCCTTTTATTGAAATTTCAGCGGCTGTCGTACCCCAATCTTCAGAAAAAGCTTTCCCTCATGGCTTTCCTGCTCGCTCTGGTCGGCGGCCTTCAGGGATTACCGGCGGCTGCAGACGGGGCTCGAACAGGGCCCGGACAACCCATCCTCTCCGGAGCTGAAATCGATTATCCTCCTTTCAGCCTCGTGGACGACAACGGGCAGGCAACCGGGTTTTCCGTTGAACTGCTACGCGCGGCTCTGGCCGCCATGGGGAAGGAGGCTGCTTTTCGCACAGGACCTTGGGCAGAGGTGCGCGGCTGGCTCGAACGGGGTGAAATCCAGGCCTTGCCTCTGGTCGGACGCACCCCCGAACGCGAAGCCCTCTTCGATTTCACGATCCCCTACATCACTCTGCATGGTGCTATCGTCATCCGCAAGGAAGAAACCGGCATCCGGGATCTCCTAGACTTGAGTGGCCGCCGGGTCGCCGTTATGAAGGGGGACAATGCGGAAGAGTTTCTGCGCCGCACGGAGCGCGGCATTGATATCTTCACCACCGCCACCCTCGAAACCGCCCTCCAGGAGCTTTCAGAAGGCCGCTACGAGGCAGTCGTTGCCCAACGACTCGTGGCTTTGCGACTCATCCAGAAGACCGGGTTGACTGATCTGGAGGTCATCGACCAACCCATCGAAGGATTCCAGCAGGACTTTTGCTTTGGCGTGCATGAGGGGGATCGTGAAACCCTGGCGCTGTTGAACGAGGGCCTCGCGCTGGTCATGGCGGATGGCACTTATCGGCGCCTGCATTCCAAGTGGTTTGCCACCATGCAGCTGCCCTCAGACCGGCCCCTTGTGGTCGGCGGCGACCGGAACTACCCCCCCTTTGAGTTCCTGGACGAAGAAGGACGGCCCGCTGGATTCAACGTGGACCTCACGCGCGCCATCGCACGCGAAATGGGCCTCAGTGTCGAAATCAAACTCGGCAGGTGGACGGAAAGGCTCAAAGCCCTGGAAACAGGAAAGATCGATTTGTTGCAGGGCATGTTCTACTCCCCCACCCGCAGCCTGCAGTTCGATTTCTCGCAAACCTATAACCTGACCCACCACGTCGCAGCGGTGCGCAGGGGCGAGGGAGCTGCGCCGGGGTCCATCCACGAACTCGCCGGCATGCGCATTCTTGTCGAACAGGGCGATATCATGCACGAAGTAGCTCTCGAGCAAGGTCTTGGCAAGCAGGTCGTCCCCGTCAACGACCAGGAGGAGGCCCTGCGGGAACTCCTAGAGGGAAAATACGACTGTGCGCTGGTCTCACGCATTACCGCGCTCTACCTCATCAACAAGCACAAATGGTCCGGCCTGGTTCTAGGGGAAAGACCGATCCTCGCCGCCGAATACTGTTACGCAACGCCGAAGGGTCTTAAGGCCCTCCTTGCCGAATTCAGCGAGGGGCTGAACGGCCTGGAGCAGAGCGGCGAATACCGCCGCATCCGTGACAAATGGCTTGGAGTCTACAAGAACGAGCACGTTTCTCTCAAAGAGGCGCTGCGCTACACAGCGATTGTCATTGTCCCGTTGCTGCTGTTTCTCCTCTCGGCTGTCGCCTGGTCCTGGTCAATGCGGCGACAGGTGTCTCAAAGGACAAGAGAACTTCACGAGAGCCTGGACCGTTTCAAGCATTTTTTCGAATCCGCCAACGTGGGTAAATCGATCACCCAGCTATCCGGGCAGATCAACGCAAACCAGGCCCTTGCCGATTACCTGGGATATACTCCGGAAGAACTGAAAAAAAAGACGTGGCAGCAGCTCACACCGCCTGAGGATGTGCCGGAAATCGAACGTAAACTTGCCCGTCTCTTGAAAGGACAGAAGGACGCCACGCGCTTTGAACAGAGGTGCCTCCACAGAAACGGGTCCAACGTATGGGCGGATGTGAGCGTGCGGATACGGCGCAACTCGGAGGGCAAGCCGCTTTATTTCATCACGACCGTCGTCGACATCACCGAGCGGAAGAATGCCGAAAAGTCCCTGCACGCAACCGAAGAGTTCCTGAGGGCCATGATCGCCTGTTCACCTGTAGCCCTGTACAGCGTGGGTCTGGACGGCAAGGTGCTCGCCTGGAACACTTCCGCCGAAAGAATCTTCGGATGGACTCCGGAAGAGGTGGTCACCCGCCCGCTCCCTATCGTTCCCCCGGACAAGGTCGAGGAATTCAAGGCCCTGCGGGAGCGTATCCTCCTGGAAGGAGGGGTTCGGGGCATCGAACTGCTCCGCCAGCGCAAGGACGGAAGCCTCTTCCATCTCAGGCTTTCCGCTTCGCCGATCCGGGACTCTTTCGGCAGCATCGTCGGCATCATGAGTACGGCCGAAGACATCACAGAACAGAAGCGCTCGGAGCTGCAAATCGCGCACCTGAACCAGGTTCTGCGTGCCATCCGGGAGATCAACCAGTTGATCGTGCGCGAACGGGGCAGAGACCATTTGATAAAAGAAGGCTGCCGGCTTCTGGTTGCCAACCGCAGTTACTCCTCCGCGCTGATCATCCTGGAGCGGAACGGGGAGCAATCCTCAGCCTGGTCATCGGCCGGACTGCCTCCGGAAAGAGAGAAGCTTGCCGCCGGGTTGGCTCAACAGCACAAATTGCGCCCGTTGTGTGAAGAGGCAAAATCGCCCGGCAAGGTCATTTCCCCCCACGGCCGGAAGCCAACCTGCACAGGCTGCCCGGTACGCCGAATATTAGGCGAGGGTCAGATACTGCTGGCAGCGTTGACTCACCAAGGCGAGAGCCTCGGCTACCTGGCCGTCGCCACAGAAAATCGGCTGATCGTTGACGAGGAGGAACTGAGCCTGCTGGACGAACTTTCAAAGGATTTGGCCTACGCCCTCAACGTAATCGAAATCGAGGCCGAAAACAGACGATCTCAGGAGGAGCAAGCAAGGCTTCAAAGCCAACTGAACCACGCGCAGAAAATGGAGTCCTTAGGCCGCTTGGCCGGCGGTTTAGCACATGATTACAACAATATGCTGAGCGTCATCACCGGTTACGCGGAGTTGGCCATGCAGAACGTAAACCCGAAAGAGACTCTCTACGATGACCTGCACGAAATCCTGGCCGCCGCAAGACGTTCGAGCCATATTACCCGCCAATTACTGACCTTTGCCCGTAGGCAGAGCATCCTTCCCGAAGTTCTCGACCTGAACGCATCCGTGGAGAGCACCCTCAAAATGCTGCGCCGCCTCATCGGCGAGGACATCCATCTATCCTGGCAACCCGGGGACGGCTCCTGCCCTGTTTATATGGACCAGTCCCAGATCGATCAAATTCTGGCGAATCTGTGCCTCAATGCACGAGATGCCATCACCGGGGTGGGCAGGATCACGATCGAGACGGACAACCTCACCGTCGATGAATCCCGCTGCGCCGATCAATCCGGTTTTAAGCCGGGTCGTTATATCATGCTGTCGGTCACCGATGACGGCTGCGGCATGGACGAGAGGACCCTTGAAAATCTCTTCGAACCCTTTTTCACCACCAAAGGCACCGGCCAGGGAACAGGGCTCGGTCTCGCCACCGTGTTTGGCATCGTCCAACAAAACGACGGGTTCGTAAACGTTTACAGCGAACCCGGGAAAGGATCCACTTTCCGGATCTACCTCCCACTGTGCACTGCTCATGCCGCCCCCTCGAAACCTCCCACCGCAGCGCCCATCCCTAAAGCCCGCGGCGAAACCGTACTGTTGGTGGAAGACGAGCCGTCGATCCTGAAACTCGCCAAAACGATGCTCCAGGAACTGGGCTACAACGTACTGGAAGCCGGATCCCCCGCCGAGGCCATCCAGTTGGCCTGTGCCGATCAGGGCGGCATCGATCTCCTGATCACGGATGTCGTCATGCCAAGTATGAACGGGCAGGAATTGGCCCACCACCTCGAGTCCCTCCGCCCCAGCCTTCAAGTTGTGTTCATGTCGGGCTACACGGCGAAAGTGATCGCTCATCGGGGCATTCTGGATGAAGGAGTGCATTTTCTTCAAAAGCCCTTCTCTTTTCGGGATCTGGCGATCAGCGTGCGCAATGCACTGGACAGCAGGTAACAGTACAGCAGTCGCAAAACTCCGAGGAAGGTTATGGCACCTCTCCGGCATCGTCGTTGCTTCCCTCAGCCTGGTGTTTTAAAATGGTGAAGATAAAACGCGAGCCCGCATTTTCAGCGGATTCCACTCGGATTTCCCCTCCGTGCCGCTCGACGATCTTCTTGGCAATCGAAAGGCCTATGCCCGAACCGGGATACCTCTCCCGCTCGTGGAGGCGCTGAAACACCAAGAAGATACGTTCGTGATATCTTGGATCGATCCCGATCCCATTGTCACTCACCTCGAACACCCATGCTTCTTCAGTCTCCCACGAAGAAATGTCCACGTTCGGTGGAGTTTCGCCACGGAATTTGATCGCATTCTCAAGAAGGTTCTGAAAGACCTGTGTGAGTTGACCGGCATCGCCCTTTATCTTGGGCATCGGACCCACCGTTACGACGGCTCCGGTCTCCTCGACGATCCGCTCCATGTTCCTCAGCACATGGTTGATCAAGACCTCGCAGTCGGTTTCCTCAAACGGCTTGCCCCGGGTCCCCACCCTGGAAAGTGTCAGGAGATCGTTGACAAGCACCTGCATCCTCTTGGCCCCCTCGACTGCATAGCCGATGTACCTGTCCGCTTTTGCGTCCAGCTGCCCCTCGTAACGCCTGGCCAGAAGTTGCGTATAGCTCGCCACCATGCGCAGCGGCTCCTGCAGATCATGCGAAGCGACATAGGCGAACTGTTCGAGTTCCCTGTTGGAACGCTCCAAATCCTGCGTCCGCGACGTCAGTTCCTGCTGCACGGCCTTGATAGGCGTAATATCGGTGGCGATTTCAAACCTCACCACCCTGCCGTCGACCCACTGGATGGCCTTGTCAGCGCACTGGTACCAGCGGCGGTTGGTCTCGTTCCGAAATTCCCACACATAGCTCTGGCCCCTGTGTTCACCGAGGATCTTGTCATTGGTGCAGAAAGGGCATGGCTCCGCGCGCCCCTGAAGCGCTTCATAGCAGGGTTTACCGATGGCGTCCTCCCCCGAGGTCGCCTGGGCAGCGGCATTCAGGTGAAGCAGTTCGTAGGTCACGGGGTCTGCGACATAGATCAGATCGTTGATCCCATCCAACAAGGCCAAAAGGCGTTCACGGTCACGCAGAACGGACTGCTCGGCCCTCTTCCGATCCGCGATATCGATGCCGGTCCCGACCAGGAAGTGCTTGCCTGCTACGGTCACCCTGTAACCCGTCAAATAATAGGGTATCTCCCGGCCGGTCTTTGTGAGGATAGTTGTTTCCGCTTCGAGACTCCCTTTTTCGAACACCTGCTCGATGCCCCTGGAAATACGCTTGCGCTCACCCTGAGGGAAAAGCTCTATCGGCGAAATGGAGGAAATTTCCTCATGCGAATAGCCGGTAACCGTTTCAAGATTATCATTCCACTCGTGAAAACGGAGGCTTGCGTCAAACAGGTAGAAGATTCCGGGCATGCTGTTGATGATTCTCTCGCTGAATTCCTTCTCCGCGGTCAAGGCCGCCATAGTCTTCTCATGCTCGGCGACCTCCAGCATCAGGGCGTCGCGTGAAACCAGGCTTTCGTTAAGCCTGATCCGCATTTGCTCGAACGATTTGGACAATTCTCCAATCTCGGCTTTGCCCATGGAGGGGACGGGAGTCTGCAGATTTCCTCGTCCCAGCATTTCCGTGCTCTCCATCAGCCTCCTGATGGGGTGAACTATGGTCCGACCCATAGCGAGGCCAGCCAACCCCGCCAAAAGAGCCGTTCCCAATCCGACCAGAAAGATGGTGCTCCGAAGGCCGTAAATGGGCCTGAAGGCCTCTTCCTGGTCGATCTCGGTAATGATGCCGAGATTCCAATCCGACAGCCACTGGTAGACCCCGATAACGGGAACGCCCCGGTAGTCATCGTAAAATCCCTGCCCGGCCCGTTTCTCGAGGGCCGCCCTGACCCCTGCCGTGTTGACCGTCTTTTTCAGGGCATATCCGTCGCCAAAACGGGGTTCGGTAATGAAAAACTCGGATCCATTGACAAGATAGGTGTCCTCGGATGCGCTCCGGCTCGTCCGCATCCCAATGATCCTCGAAAGGCTTTCGAGATCGAGGCGCCCTGCCAACACGGCCACTGCGTCCCCGTAACGGTCCCTGATGGGTGTGGCCGCCGTGATGACGGGTCGTTGAAGGGAATCCGAGTAATAAGGCTTCTGGATAAAGGTTCCATTCCTGCCTTGTCGAAAATAGGGCTGATGGTTCTTATGTTTACCCGCCTGCCTCTCATCCGTCGATAGGAGCACTTCCCCGTTGCGCTGATCTAAAATGAAAATCTCGAAAAAACTCCCTTCCAGGGCAAAGGGTTTGAGGCGCCTCTGAACGATATCTCTTTCCTCTTTCAGCTGAGAGAGGTCTGCGTCATCATGCGAGGCCAAAATCGATGGAAAAATCTCCGTAAAAAAATACCCTTGAGCAAAGATCTCCAGGAGGCGGGGCTTCTCCTTCAACCAGTGGTTCAACTCCTCTCTTTTCAAGTGATTGATGGACCGCAGTTGATCGATCGTCTGCGCCTCGATGGTGCTCTGCCCGTTGACATAGGAAAAATACCCTACGGCTAGAACAGGACACAGAGAAATCAGCAGGAAAAATACCGTTAATTTAGCTGCCAGCCTCACTGCCCCCCTCTCCCCTTTGGGGTCGGACCAAGATAACCGATTGAAAAACAAACAGAACATGGGCACAAAAGCCGCTTTCAGCGCCTTAGAAGCACATTTTGGCCCACAAAATGCCACCTCTAACGAAACCTCAAGACGTCCCCGGCACCAGTTCTCACCTTGCCTCTCATACCAAATTCCCGATATAAGCTCAATGTGGAAGGCCATGTTCTAAAAGCCGGAGTCGGCCGGGATCGTCGATTCGGAAACGACCCAAGGCAAAGCGGCCGTCTTCGCCGAGTGGGAAGATTGCCTGACCCTATTCGTCACGCTGATCCTCAGTCGTTTTTACCGGGCATTCGAAAGGCACGACAGACTCCTGGAAGTCGCTGCAGGAAAAAGCGCATGTTAAACGCTTCCTGAACTTTTTGCCGCAGGCAATCAGACGCCTTTGTACAAACTGCATGGCGCTGACCACAAACAAGGCTCCAGATTGACGCCCGGCTTGCCAAAAAGCCCTTTCGGGCGCAGACTCCGGAGGCCATTGTCTCCCTTTATAGCTGCAGTTGGGAATAGAACCCTCTGTAGATCAGGCGGGCAAACCGTTTCCTCTTACAACTGCGCATCGGAGAAAAAAATCCTGGATTTTGCATGATTTTTTCATGGAAAATATATTCCGCTCGCGAAAAAATCGAGCAAAAATCCGTTCACGAAAAATAGACCCGATCACCGAGGCGGTATTCTTCCCAAGAATTTTTGAAGAGCACAAGCGCGTTTTTCCTTGAACTCCACAACCTGAAAACATCCAAAAACGTGACGCAGTCTCGCTGTGCATCGCGCTTAGATTCAAGGAGGTGCCAAAATGAAGGCAATTGAGGAACTTAAGAACGAACACCACGGCATTGAAATCATGCTTCGAATCCTACAGGCCGTTGCGGACAGGTTCGGACGCGGTCAAGAAGTGGACGGGAAGGATCTCTCCAACATCCTCGAGTTCCTGTCGGTCTTCGTCGACAAATGCCATCATGCCAAGGAGGAAGAATTCCTTTTTCCAGCCTTGGAGAATGTCGGTGTGCTGCGTGAAGGAGGTCCTATCGGGGTTATGCTGCTGGAACATGAACAGGGCCGCAGACTGGTTGCCATGCTCAAAGATGCCCTGGCCAGCCATGAGTCCGGGCTCGTTTTGCGCAAGGAACACGCTCAGACAATCATTAAAGAATACGTGGCTCTCCTCAATGAGCATATCGCCAAGGAAAACACGGTTCTTTTCCCCATGGCGGAAGCGAAATTGAACCCGGATAAAGACAAAGAGCTTTTTGAAGCATTCGAGCAGCTCGAACGGGAACGTATCGGCGAAGGCAAACACTCTGAGTTTCATGCTCTTTTGCATCGGTTGCAAGCAACTTTCGTTGTCGGGGTCGGACCAAGATAAATGACTGAACAACAAACAAAACATAGGGAAAAGGGCCGCTTCCACGAGCTTAGAAGCACTTTTTTGACCTCAAAATGCAACCCCTAAGGCGCCCTTCAAAGACCTCCAGCCCCATCATTGCGAAGAAAGACATCGTTTGAAGTGACTCTTGCCCTCACGTGGCAAGGTCCGCTTCCTCCGCAGAATTTTGGCCAGGATGGGTTTTCGCGTCCACTCCCAAGCTTCGCGGTCCCATCTTGCAAGGCGGCCTTACCTATCGCAATCAATCGACCCTTGCGCTCTGCACAACCGGCTTGAAGGTCGAGGAACGGATCCAGCCGAAAACTTCCGTGCTGAAGCCTCAAATCTGCGTGCCAGCGCCTCTTGGGGCAATCGATTGCGCAAATCCGGAGATCCCTGCTTCAAGGCCTGCTGCCTCACTCCCGTCTTTAGCTTGACAGCCAAGTCTGTTTCCCCTATGGTACATGCGTTGTAATAGCCGCTTTTTACCATTTCACTCGCCAGCACCTCTTTGGCCTGCCGGTTGGCGGACAGGGTCGAATTGAGGGAAAACAATCATAACACATAGAGTTAATGAGAGGAGGGTGGGATGAAAAAGATTACCTGCGTCTTTTTTGTGGCCTTGTTTCTTGCGGTTGTTGCAGTTCCCCTCGCCGTCCAGGCACAAGACAAGGTCATCCGGATCGGGGCCATGTATCCAATGACCGGACGGGCCGGCCTGTACGGGATCGACTCTGTCGCCGCCGCCGAAATGGCAATCGACGAAATCAATGGCAAAGGCGGGGTCAACGGCTACACGCTGGACATCACCTTTACGGACAGCAAGGCCAGGCCAGCTTACGCCGTGAGGGTGGCCACCCGCTACATCACCGAAGACAAGGTCCATTTCCTCTTCGGGGTAGTCAGCTCCGGTGTCGGCCTGGCCATCACCGAAATATCACAGCAGTACAAAACCATTTTCATCGGCACCGACCATGCATCCACGCAGCTCACCGTCGACAAATTGCAGCCGTATTACTTCCGGGTTTCCAACAACACCTTCATGTCCATGGCTGCAGGTGCGCTCTATCTGAAAGAGCTCAGGGAAACCAAGGATTGGAAGACCATCGCCTACATCGGCCCGGATTATGCCTATGGCCACGACCAGTGGAACGAACTAAAATACAATCTGGATCGCCTCGGCATCCAATACGAGGTCGTGGGAGAATACTGGCCGAAACTGTTTGAACCCGATTATACGGCCTACATCACTTCCCTGAGCCGTGACAATCCGGATATCCTCGTAGCAGGTTTCTGGGGCGGGGACACCGTCGCTTTTCTCAAGCAGGCCATGCCGTATGGCCTGCTCAAGAAATCGCTCTACTTCCATCCGGATGCCGGTGGCAACTATGAACTGATGAGCGCGATGGGGGCGGATCTGCCGGCGGGCCTCGTGCTGGGCGCGCGCCACTATAACAACTGGCCGGATACGGAGCTCAACCGAAAGTTCGTCCAGGAATTCCACAACCGTACCGGCCGCTATCCAACCTATGCGGCTTCCGGCGCCTATGTAGGTGTTTACGCGATCGCGAAGGCCGTCGAAACGGTCGGCAATCCGGATGACACCGAGGCGCTGGTCAAGGCTTTGGAAAACTTGAAGCTCAAGGCACCATGGGATCCTGAAGGTTTTACCTCCTATATGCGCCCTGAAACCCACCAGCTGAAAAAGATGCAGGCCATAGGCATAACGATGCCTAACAATGATTTCCCGCCAGCCAAAATGATGCTCGGCGACTGGAAAATCTATTCTCCAGAAGATGTCATGCCGCCAGCCGATTATATCAAGGAAAAGCGTAAGTAATCTGTTTTTAAAAGGGGCGGCCACGCGCCGCCCCAATCTTCTTTTCGGCCATAAAACCTCAGAGGGATAGTCGCCTCTTTTCGCCTCGGGCAGCCTCGCAAAGGTGCCGCATTTTTTGGTCGTCCATGTTTAGATGGCCGCCCGGCCGACATGCAGGCAAAGATTTCCACCAGGCCGAATAGCGACCCGCGACTGGAATACCGTCCCTCCGTATGCCCAGCCTTCCTGTGCATGGAGGGAATTTCAGGCAACGCAACTGTGGAACCTGGGCGGTGTCCAATCGTCCCGTCCTCCTTTCCGGCAAGGAAAACTCCATGGACACGTCTTTTTTCTTCACACAGTTGATCAGCGGTCTGACCATAGCCACGCTCCTCTTTCTCGTGGCCAGCGGCCTGACCTTGATCTTCGGAGTCGGCAATGTCTTCAATTTTGCCCATGGCTCCTTCTACATGCTCGGGGCTTACTTCGGCTATCAGTTTTCAGCGGTTTGGGGATCCAACTTTTTCCTCACCCTCGTCATGACCGGGATCTGCGCCGGGTTGATCGGTATGGTGGTCGAGTTCTTGTTTCTGAGGCGCATCTATGGCCGCGCCAACGAGGGCGGTTTCCAGATTCTGCTTACCTACTGCCTGATCCTGATCATAGACGATTTGGTCAAACTGATCTGGGGAGCGGAGTATAAGTCCCTCGCACGCCCGGCGGGGTTTGATGGCGCAGTCCAATTGGGCGACATCTTCATTCCGGCCTACAACCTTTTGATTATCGGCGTCGGCCTGATGGCGGTGATCCTGGCATGGCTGATCCTATCAAGGACACGGGCCGGCCGGGTCGCGAGAGCCTCCGCGGTCGATCGTGAGATCGTCAGCGTTCTGGGGGTCAACGTGCCCATGACCATGACCCTGGTCTTCGGCATCGCTACAGCGCTCGGCGGCATGGCCGGCACGCTGGCCGCCCCGATGCGCACGGTCACCCCCGGGGCCGGCATCGAGGTAATCATCGACTCTTTGATCGTGGTGGTGATCGGGGGCATGGGCAACTTCTGGGGAGCCTGGCTCGGAGCCATTCTGATAGGGGAAGTCGTGGCCTTCGGTGTGGCTTTCGTACCCAAATGGGCAACCCTTTTCAGCTTTCTCATTTTGGTGATTGTCTTGGTTTTCAAGCCGGAGGGACTGTTCTCCGCACGTCGGACAAGGTAGGCCTCTATGTTAGAGAAGATCACTCGCCGTTTGATACCGGCGTCCCCCTTTGGGCTGTTGGTCCTGATTTTCGCCATGGTACCGGTCATCACGAATTCCCCCTACAAGCTCAATGTGGCAAGCCACATCCTCGTCTGGGGTTTGTTCGCCGTCTCATTCAACATGCTCTGGGGCATCACAGGCATGCTCTCCTTCGGGCAGGCGTTGTATTATGGGTTGGGCGCTTACAGCGTCGGCCTCATGGTAGAATACCTGGGCAGCACCTGGTTTCTGCCTGCTTTGGCGGCGGGGCTGCTGATGGCCTTCGTACTCTCCTTCTTGCTGGGGCTTCTGGTCATTCGTGTCGGAGGCGTTTACTTCACCATGCTCACCCTCGCCTTTGCTCAGCTTGCCTGGCAGATCACCTTCAAATGGTACGACTTCACGGGCGGCGATGACGGCATTCAGGGAATCATCCCCCCTGGGATTCTCCAGAACCGGATCGTGTATTATTATTTCGTGCTGCTACTGGTGTTCCTTTCCATCTGGACCCTCAAGCGAATGGCCTACAGTCCGTTCGGCATGATTCTGCGCTGTATTCAGCAGAACCCGGAGCGAATCCGGTTTTTGGGGCGCCGGGTGCGCCGCAACCAACTGCGCATTTACATGATCTCATCTTTCTTCGCGGCATTGGCCGGAGGTATGATGGCCGGCGTCGACAGCTCGATTCACACCGATATGCTGCTGTGGACCACTTCCGGCGAGGCTATCCTCATGTCGGTGCTCGGTGGCATCAGTCAGTTCTTCGGGCCTTTTTTCGGCGCCGCCGTTTTCATCCTCCTGGAAGACAATATCGGGGCCGTTACCGAGTACTGGCCCTTGATCATCGGATCGGTCATGCTCTTCATGGTGATCATCTTTCCCAAGGGGATCGTCGGTGAGGCATTGGGCCTCAAGGTACGGTTCGGCAAAACCGGCACGGGGAGGTCAAGCTGAAGATGACGCCCATCCTTCAAATAACATCCCTGAACAAGTCATTCGGCGGCCTCCACGTCACCAGCGATGTGAGTTTCGCCGTGATGCCGGGGGAAATTTCCGCCATCATCGGACCCAACGGCGCAGGCAAGACCACCCTCTTCAATCAGATCACCGGGCGCTTGAGACCAGACGGAGGCAGCATTATGTTCGATGGGCACGAGATCATCGGGAAATCCCCCCAACAGATCGTTGCCCTGGGAATCGGCCGCGCCTTTCAGATCGCCTCCATTTTTCCGGATGAAACCGTCCTGAACAACATCCGCGTGGCTTGCCTGTCCAAGCTGAACCAGACCCGGAAATACCTGCACCCGGTCGAACATTTCCAGCAGGCCACCGAAGATGCACACGCGATTCTGGAAAGCCTCGGACTCGAACAGCAAGCCCACAGAATGGCATTCGAGCTGGCGCACGGAGACCAGAAACTGCTCGACATCGGGATCGCTTTGGCTCTCCGGCCCAGATTGCTGCTGCTGGACGAACCAACCGCCGGGATGTCCCCCGAAGAGCGCCTCCACACCAAGGAACTGATCCTCAAGCTCTGGAAAGATTTCGATCTGAGCCTCGTCTTCATCGAACACGACATGGACATGGTCTTCGGCATCGCCCAGACCGTAAGGGTGCTCCAGCAGGGAACGCTCCTGGCGGATGACACCCCCGAAAAGATCCGCGCCAACAAACAGGTCATCACTGCATACCTGGGAGAAGAGTTCTGATGGAAAGGATCCTCAGGGCCGTCGATCTCAACACCTATTACGGCCGAAGCCATATTCTCTTCAATGTCAGCCTGGATGTGGACACGGGTGAAACGGTCTGCCTGATGGGGCGAAACGGCGTGGGAAAATCCACCACCTTTCGCTCGCTGGTCGGATTGACCCCCCCCAGGGAAGGCCAGGTCTTTTTCAAAGGCAACGAATGCACCGGGCTGGCGGCCTACAAGATGGCCCGGATGGGCCTGGGGTTCGTCCCTGAAGACCGCCGTATCCTGGGGCCGTTCAGCGTCCGTGAAAACCTCGAACTGGGACGTATTCCAGGCCGTTCGGGCCGCTGGAACCTCGACTCCGTTTTCGAGCAGTTTCCAGTTCTGGCAGTCATGGCCGGCCGGACAGGCGGAACGCTTTCGGGCGGGGAGCAGCAAATGCTCACCATTGCCCGGGCGCTGATGGGCAACCCGGACCTGCTGCTGCTCGATGAGCCTTCCGAGGGGCTGTCCCCGGTCATCGTAGGGACGCTCAGGGGCCTGATCCTCGACCTGAAAGAGGCCAAGACGACCATCCTGCTCTCCGAGCAGAACATGCGCTTCGCCATGGCCGTTTCGGATCGTGTGGTATTGCTCGACAAGGGTCACGTGGTGTATGGTGGAACGGTCGAGGCGTTTCGCCAGGCGGAAGACATCCAGAAGACCTATCTGGCGGTTTGACGCTCCAGGCACCACTCGTCCTCAAACACTCAATGGACAGGAAAATGCCAATCATGCAAAAGACTCTCTTGTTTCAGACCACGCCGCGCATCGTCATGGGCGCCAGCTGTCTTGCCCAGATCCCCGCCGAAGTCAAGCGGCTCGGCGGCGGCAAGGTCCTGATCGTCACCGACCCGGGCCTGGTGAAGACGGGAATCGCCGAACGGCTCGAGCGGGTGCTGCGCGATGACGGCCTGGCCTTCTCACGCTATGACAAGGTCGAACCCGATCCAAGGCTGGAGATCGCCAGGGATGCCGCAGACGCCTTGCGCGCTTCCGGCGCGGATGTCGTGATCGGGCTCGGAGGCGGCTCCTCCATCGACATCGCCAAAATAGCCGCCTTGATGGTTGAAAACGACGGCGATCTGGCCGATTATTTCGGGGTCGACCTGGTTCCCAGACCCGGCCGCAAGACCCTGATTGTCCCCACTACTGCGGGCACCGGCAGCGAAGTGACCCCGATCGTCATCCTGTCAGACGAAGCGGAGAAGCTGAAAAAAGGGGTGGTCAGCCCCTATCTGTTTCCTTCGGTAGCCCTGCTGGACCCGGAGCTGACCCTCGACCTGCCCCCGCAGGTCACCGCCGCTACCGGCATGGATGCCCTGATCCACGCGGTGGAGGCCTTTACTTCCAAAAACGCCTACCCTATGACGGACATGCTCGCCCGCGAGGCGATCAGCCTCCTTGCCGACAATATCCGCACCGCCTTTGCGAACGGCCAGGATCTGGAGGCCCGCACCTGCATGCTGGAAGGCAGCCTTCTTGCCGGGATGGCCTTCGCCAACGCCGGCGTGACCGCCGTGCATGCCTTCGCCTACCCCATCGGCGCCGAGTTTCATATCCCCCACGGGGTGGCCAACAGCATCATGCTGGCCCCGGTCATGGAATTCAACATGCTCGGCAACCTGCCCAAATTCGCCGAAATGGCTGAACTCCTGGGCGAGGAGATCGAGGGCATGAGCCTTCGCGACATGGCCCTGGCGGCCGTGGATGCCATGCGCACCCTGGCTGCGGATCTCCGCATCCCGGCCCATCTGAGCCTTTTCGGCATCCAGGAATCGGACATCCCGAACCTGGCTCAGGGGGTCATGAAGGTCACCCGGCTCTTGGCCAACAACCCCCGAACCATGACTCAGGAGGACGCCGAGAGGATCTATCTGAGCGTTCTGTAACGGCCGG
>NZ_AULM01000040.1 GCF_000422285.1 Desulfatiglans anilini DSM 4660 | reverse complement strand
CCGACACCTGGTATATGGGCGAGCACTTCGAGATCCGGGGCGGCATCCGGACGCGATACATCTTTGCCGGGGCCCTCAGGATCGCCCGCATGGACTCCGGCGGCCTCCTCTTCTTTCACCAGGACCATCTGGGCGGCACCACGGCCCTCACCAATGCCAACGGCCAGGTGGTCGAGCGGGCCGACTATGCGCCTTTCGGCGCCGAACGTAAACCATCCCGAACCCAGATCGCCGACCACCGCTACACCGGCCAGGAGCACGACATCGAAACCGGCCTCTACAACTTCAACGCCCGCCTCTATGATCCCAGCATCGGCCGCTTCATCTCCCCGGATCCCATCGTGCCCGATCCAATGGATCCCCAGTTGCTCAACCGGTATAGCTATTGCCGCAACAACCCGCTCATGTATGTGGACCCGAGTGGACATTTTTTGCAGTATGTGGCGGGCGCCATCCTCGGCGCGGTCCTAGCTGGCATCCAGTCGGACTGGAACCTCGGATCGGTCATGGCAGGAGCCTTTATAGGTGGGATATCCGCAGGGGTATTCTCGAGCGTCAGTGGTGCAACCGCCGGAGCCCTGGAAGGGGTGATCTCACAAGCCGCAATCAAAGGTGCCATCTCGGGTGCTACCGGGGGTCTAGTCGCCGGGGGGACGGCTGGTCTGCTCTCAGCTCAAATTAGTGGAGGAGACCCGCTGGATGCCCTCCTCCACGGCGCTTTTGCGGGCATCCTCAGCGGTGGTGCATTCGGAGCAATTCAAGGCCATTATGGAACAAAGTGGTCTATGCAAAGAGTCGCCCTCCACACTCTGGCAGGCGGCGCGGTTTCTGCGATTTCCGGAGGGAATGCCCTTGACGGCGCCGCTTGGTCCGGTGGAATCGCGCTCCTTGCCCACAGCGCGACCGCAATGCGCGCAAAAATGATAGCGCAGTCAAAATTGGACTCGAGAAATTCATCTGGTATCAGTGCAGGCCACAAAGGGGACGGATTCAAACTGGCTGGAGGACGTTATAATGCTTCAAAGCCTTATGAGGAGGCAATATTTGGAGGTGCTCAAAGTTCGAAAGGCCTCTTTTTAAATACTTATTATGCCCCGGGCTCATGGCAAGATTTACTCTGTGAAGCTTACGCGGGCCCTCATGATTATCTTAACAGTGCCTATTTATACGATTCAATTGGCAATATAAGGTGTATGAACTCGCTTGAAACCAATATTGGTAATCTACTAGCTACATTTAATCTTTTTACATCTACACCTTTTGTATTAAGCGATAATTGCAATGAAGTAATGCCGTTTATATTACAAAATAAGTAAAAATATAATAAATTTACCATCGTATTAGAAGAACAAAAAATTATAACATGAAAAAATTATTTTTATATATATTAATCGCATTATCAATACATTGCAGCACAACACTGCAATTCAAAAAAGAAATGTTTATTACACGGAGAAACAATGATATCGGAAAATATATTCACAATATCCCATTACCTGATCCCATTCAAATAATAAAAATTGATGAATATCAAAGCAAATACATATATGAATATAAAGAGACAAAATGCCAATGGTTTTATATTATCAGAAACGATACAAAGGAAATTATGTCATGGGATTATATAAGCGATCCAGATCTGTGTTATCATGAACTAACTATCCGCCAGTAAATTACTATGAGCAAAAACGCTCAATTAGCCCCTCATAAAAACTTAATAAATATCCACAATAGATTCATATGCATCTTAGAATATAGGCAATAAACTGTTCCATAAAACAATTAAAGCAGTACAGTTTATTTTGAATGATTTATTACAACCTGTAATTTTCAATTTGACATATTAATAAGCTAAATCCACACATCCATTAAAACTGTCATGTCGGCATTATTTGAAATATATCATGCGAAATCCAACAATGATAAACAATAAGATAAAATATATAAGAAAAATTTTCTTCTTCACTATATCGCTTATATTTATGTCATGCTTTTCAATCGAGCAAAAAAAGGAATCGTTTATACATGAGATGAACTACTTTATAGGAAAATCAGTTGATAATATACCAGTACCTAAACCTATCAGTATTCATCATATCAATGATAAATATGTTAAACATATATATGAGTACAAAGATACCGGCTGCCAATGGTTCATGATAATAGATCAAGAAAGCAGAAACATAACGGAATGGGGTTATATAAGCCATCCTGATTTGTACTATCATACATTTTTATTATACTAAAAAATTATATATAATAAAACAAAATACTTATTTTATATTTTCAATAAAAAATTTCTAAATATGTATTTTCGTATTTTAAAATAAAAAATTGATTCCACATCATTTGTGGCAGCAGGCATGAGCCCCGCTGAACAGCGAAACCCTTTGATTTCCGGGATAATACAGAACTCAAATAGTGCGCTGCCAGCATTTCAAAGGACGCCGTTGCTCACGGTTATCGCCCTCAATGCTTCACACCTCCACCAGAGGGAATTGCAAGAACAAGGCGTCAGTCATGCCAGGAAGTTAGCCCATATAAGGCTGCAACATCGTCAAAATCTTTTTGCCTTTTTTCGACAGTCGCTTAGAAGACTACAACGTAGTCATGCAGGGGCAATACCAGCACCTAAGTTCGAGATTTGACGGACCTACCGGAAATAGATCATCGGCGCGCGCGCCAGCGTGCTGATTTAAGCTTATCGAATTTCAAACATTCGCCGCGATTCAACCTCTTCCAGAAACGTATCGATCACTTGAAGGTATCGTTCGGTCTCCTCCAGGTGCGCCTCGTGGGCGCTTTGCTCGAAAATGACCCATTTGGAGCCGGGAATCCCCTGATGGATCGTCTCCATAACCGCGGGAGTGGCTTCATCGTAGCGCCCCGAGGTCAATAGCGTAGGCAGCACGATTTCATTCAGACGGCCGCTGACGTCCCAATCTTTGAGGTTCCCGGTCACGTGGAATTCGCTGTCGCCCCACATGGTGAGGTAAACCACCGGGTTCCACATGAGTTTTTCCAGAGCGCGATCGAGGCACTCTGGCCATGGATCCAGTCGGCAGACGTGGCGGCGGTAGAAGGTCATCATGGCTTCGACATAGGACGGGTCATCCGTCGTCCCGGCTTCTTCGTGGCGGGAGAGAGTCTCCTGGGTCTCGGCCGGCAGCTCCTCCCGCAAGCGTTTGGCCTCCGCGGCCCATTGACGGGAGGAGGCCGGCGCGCTGGCAAGGACGAGGCTACGCAGACCACGCGGCTGGCTTAGCGCGTACTGCATCGCCAGCATGCCGCCCCATGATTGCCCCAAGAGGTGAATGTCCTCGAGCTGAAGGGCTTTTCGGACGGCGTCGATCTCCTCGAGGAAGCGCTCCATCCGCCACAACGACGGATCATCCGGCACGTCTGAATTCCCGCATCCCAACTGATCGTAGAAGACCACCTGACGCCCCCCGGCAGCCAAGGCCTCCAGAGGCTCCAGGTAATCATGCGGCACTCCGGGCCCTCCGTGAAGACAAAGCAGCGGGACTTTGCCGGGCGTTTCTGCGCAGCCGACGATCCGATACCAGACCTTAACGTCTTGCAGCTGAACATAGCCTTCTTCCACAGGTATATCAACCATCATGCCTTTCTCCCTTTGAAATCCTAACAGCCTGCTAGAAGGTCTCTTAGGTACAGGCCGTCTCTTCTCACGGCGCACTTCACGCTATCGGACCTATGAACGGCGCTGAACGCGCGTATACCAGGTTCGAATGCCTGCAGCCGTATGTTTACCGACAGCGGGACGATGAATCGATGCCGCATCCTGTCGTCGGCAGCAGCCCCCCCCAAAAACGACGTTTGATTCAACCCTTGAACTGCAGAATGCGCCGGCTGTATTCGCTTTTGAGGTTGTCGAGATAACTTGCATCGATCGCCCCTTTCCAGTTGACCGTCTCCAGGAAACGCTTGGGTATATCGATGCGATGCGGCTCGTAGCCGGTCGCCAGTCGGATATTCCATCTCAGCCTTTGGACAGACGCGGCGACGGAGCCGATGTTCCGTGCCAGTTTGGCATAGCCCAACGACTCCAGGCATTCCGCCAACAACTCCGGCTGATAGACCTTGCGGGCGAACAAACAGGCTGCCATACTGGTCAACAGCACGCGGTTCTGCTCATCTTCGACAAGGAAATCGACAGCATCCGCCGCATTTTTTTCCTGATTTTGCTGGTCATACGTGTAACCACCGGTGTCCAGATGGGAATGGCGAAACCCAAGGGCCTGACCTGTCAGGAAAACCTCTCCTGTGGCGTAGCCGGCCATTTCCTGACCGAGAACACAGGCATAGTCCCCGCCGCCATAGATCCTCACCGCGTGCATGATGCCGTCGGACAACAGCCGGTAGAACGGGTTCGTCCCGCGCCCCATATGATAAACGGCCTGTTTGTAAGCTTCGGCATCCCCGAATCTGAGGCCTATCAGGGTTTCCTCCTCGGATAGAATCCCCTCGGCAAACGCCTCCGTAGCCCAGGCCAGCGCCACTCCGGTCGACATCACGTCCAGACCCGCCCGTTCAACGGCATCGATAAGGCCCAGTACTTTGAAGGCGCTGTTGACCCCGAGCATGGCGCCGACCGCGAAAATGGGTTCGTGATCGTATGGAACCTGAATGAAAAAATACCGGTTATCCTTCATGAACTGCTCGCGCACGTAACCCAGGTGAATACAGCCGATCGGGCAGCCCGAGCAGGCCTGGTTGCGCATCAGGGTCTCCTCGGCAAACCTTTCTCCGGTGATGCCCTTGACTTCGACATCGGAAGTCTTCTGGAGGTTGCGGATCGGCAAGGCCTTCAGTTCATTCAGGACCCCGATATTTTCCGGCGTTCCCAGGTTGTGATACTTCTTCATCATGTCCGTGGATGTCAGCTGTCTGTAAACCCGCTGGTACAGCTTCGAATAACCTTTCTGGTCAGGCAGATTACCGATTCCGTCCCCATGGATGAAAATCCCCTTGAGGTTCTTGGCACCCAGGACCGCTCCGGCACCCAATCGCCCGAAGTGACGGTAACTGTCCACATTGATGCAGGCGGTCGCAGCCAGGCGTTCTCCTGCCGGGCCGATCCGCAAGATGCTCCGATGCCCGGCTCCGGGAAACATGCGCCGGAAGATCTTGCCTGTACTCGAAACATCCATCCCTCTCATGAATGCGACGTCTCGGACCTCCAATCGTTTCGATCCCAGCACCAGGCAGGAGAGCACGTTGGCCCTGCCGACCACGACGAGGGCATCGAGATCGGCGAAGCGCAGGGCCAGCGCCGAACGCCCCCCGGCGTGGCTCTCTGCGAATTGATTATGATAAGGGGATTTGAAGGCGCAGATGGTTTTGCTCATGAGGGGGAAGAAGCCGGTCAGTGGACCGATCGCCAGGATGAAGGGCTGCTCCGGGTCGTCCCAGAGGCGATCCACAATGCCGAATCTTTCGAAGAGGAGGGCAGCCAGGCCGCTGCCCCCCGCATGGGTATCCCGCCCTTCCACCCTCTCGATCCGTCCCTTTCCGGTTTCAAGATCAACCAGCAAAACGCGAAAGTAGTCTCGAATCATACGGGTTCCCCCCTGTCGACCATCTCGAGGCAATCATGCGGGCAGTAGTTTACGCACTGGCCGCAATGGATGCAGACAAAAGGTTCACCGCTTCGATCGACGAAGATGGCGTCGACCGGGCAGGCGTCAGCGCACGCCCCACAGCGGATGCACAGCTTTATCCTCACGACGACGCCTCCGCCTTTTCTCTGGCTGTAGGCCCCTGTCGGACAAGCCTCCACACAGGGGGCCGGATTGCAGGCCATGCACAGGCGAGCCTCGAAGCCGGTCGACAGCCCTCCCGACGAAAGGATAGCAATGCCTGCAGTATCCCAGGAAAGATGTTTGTGCACCAGGCGCGCACAGGCGAGTGAACACGAATGGCAACCGATGCAGCGTTCCATGCGTGGAGCAGTCAGGATCTTCATGACTCACCCTCTCTGCCGGTGGCAAACGGCACGCAAAAAGCGGGTTTTTCAACAAGCTGTCGAGCCTTGCGGATTCGATGACGGATCGACTGCCGGGTCCGCGCGACCACCCTTGCAAAGATCATCTCAGAGCGACAGCCTTGAAAAACGTGTAGCAGAAGACCCCATTAGGCTCGGCCGTACGGTAGAGATCCCGGATTCCTTGGTCAAAGGCATCGGCCTGGACGATCCCGGCCTCGATCGCGGCCTCGCGCACCCCCTCGATCATGGCCGTGAATGTCTTTCTCGTGAAGCCAGCTACCAGTTGCGGTCTGCTCGAATCGACATAGACCATTCGCGGAGAGACGCGAATGGAACGGTATCCGGCTTCGTCCAGAAGCGGATAGAGTGTTCTGCCGATCATGGCGTTGCCGCCGGCGCGGCGCTGCAGTTCGACCTGGCATTGGATCGCCCGGTGCGCAGCAGCGCTGTCGGGATGGAAATAAGTCGAACCGTGGTCTCCTTCGATCACGGTGATCGTGCCGCCCCGTTTCAGATAAGTCTTCAGTATACGCAGCGCCTCAACCGGCCGGTCGAGATGCTCCAGGACGAAGCAGACGAAAATGTGATCAAAGAAATCCTGCTCGTGCGGCAAATGAAAAATATCGGCCTGCAAAAACCGGACATGGTCATGCCCGGCCGACATTGCTCTCTGCCTGGCCTCACAGAGGGACGAATAAGAGATGTCGACAGAAGTGATCACAGCACCCGGGCTGTTTGCCGCAAGGGTGCAAGTTTGCGCCCCCACGCCGCATCCCGCTTCGAGAACGGAGTGCCCCGGCGGGTAAAACGTGTCGGAATGCAGCAACTCGACCAAGGTCGCAGCCTGATCCTGCAGACGGATATTTTCTCGAAGATCATAGCCGTGTACATATGCCCTGCCCATATCTCCCCTCACATTGCCCGATCCTTGCCTATCCAGGGGGAAGCTCTAATGCCTGACACTTGGTCAACAGGCCGGAAAAATCCACCGCCTGCTGCGTTGTGCTTATCCGCTGTCACTGAGGTGCGCTGGTGCGTACGCCTCAGTCCACGGGATTCCGCAACCCCTACATTCGTTTGTTTTTGAACGTCCTGAGCACAAGCGATTTTTCGACACGCTGCAAATTCAGCTCTGGAAACGGCATCGGTTAATCCAAAACCGGCGCCCAGCTTAGCAAAGGCTTGTCCATCTCAAACCAGAACGTGCCGTTCGAGGCCGGCGAAGATATCGACAGCTCACCGAGGTCTCAGGGTTTTTTCACTCCAAGGAAAGGCCCGTAACATCTTCACGCGATGCCGCTTTATCCCTTAAAAGGACTTTTTTCATGCCAAAATGGGCGGTTTAAGCCCTGAAAGAGCCTATGTTAAAAACCATCTTCCAATATATTCAACATATTAATCTGGTCCGACCCGATTACTAAAAACACAGGGGGGCAAAGCGGCGCCGCATTTCTTCCTTGTAAGAGGTGATCACGGGATCGAACTTTTCACCCCGTTGCACCCGCTCGATGCGAATGAGGTCCCCCTTCCATCCCAGGGTCGTCTTACGATGGGGCGTAGCCAACGGAGGAAAGTGAATCGGCAGTCGGCAGCTGCTAAAATGGATCATCCGTGCGCGGGGCCAGTGTGAGGGGTAGTATTGGCATGGATCGAACTCATAGAATCCCTGTGTTAGCACCCTCTCCACCACCACGTGGCGTGGCGGTGACGGGACAGCCTTCTGCAGGCGCGTTTCGATCACCCGGGCAACCGCAGGTTGATTCGTTCGCATCACGACCTGGGTGGGGAAGAGATCCCCCCGGGGTTCGTGCCCGAAGTTGCGCTGAACCGTGGCCAGACCCGAAAGGATTCGGCGGGCATCCCAGAAATCCAGGCTGGTGAAAACATGGTATTCGTAGCCCGCCTTGAGCTGCGGGTGGGCACGGATGATCTTTGCCATGGTGTTTCTCTCCATTCCCGATAGCGGGGGTTATCCGCTTCTCGAAATGCTCGAAGCGGCGGCGAAGCGAAAAGCATCTCCCCGACCCGTTGCCTCGACTGTCTGCGAGCGGTTCCCTTCTGGTGGGTCAGAGGTTTAGGGTACAACCAGAGAGCAGACACGGCCAGGAAGTCCTCCGTAAGATTCCAGCAGACACCCAAGGCGTCCCCGGTTCGTGGAATCCGGTCAGAATTGCCATTGGGATCTTCAACCGCCGAGTTTTTCTATCAGGGCTTTGTATTTTTCATGAATCATCTTGCGATCGAACTCCCAGAACTCTTCCAGCATGGCCTGGTCTTCTTCGTCTGTAAAATAGTTCCGCGAATGGGGGAAAAATACTTTATCTTCTTTCTCGATGTGCTCAGGATAAAAATCGACAAGCATTTTAAGGTTCTCGGCAATATCGGCAAGCGCCGCTTCATCGCCGCCCCGATACCGCGTATTGGCTTCTACAAGGGCTTTTGTCGTCTTGCGCCCGAAGAGATGCTCCTCGACCAGTTCCGACATGAGTTGTCGGTCTTCCGGCGACAAATTCTTCTTGTCCAAATCCCGAAACAGGATATTCTCCTCCTTGCCATGATGCGTTCGGTCGGCGTACATGCGGATGAAATCGACCGCCGCATCTATAAAAAAGGGATCGACCCTATCCTCTGAACTGATCTGGACAAGAGCACCGTTGATCAGCGTCAGCATCCTTTCGATCAAACGATGTTCTATCATCAATGGTCCTCGTGCCTGCACAATCTTTTCCTTTCTTGCGCTCTGGATATGATTTATGGGTGATCAACAATCACAATAGCGTTTTCGATCGCATCAGCATATCCATATGTTATGTTGGTCCGACCCGAAACGCACTGTCCTCTTTCACAAGCCACGGGAGGTTCCATGAGCAACATGCAGTCCGAAACGGCCCCGCTCAAACGGTTCCATCGCGCGTTGAGGGCATTGTATTCCTGGACCTTGCTTTGCAGCTCCGATTCCTCCGTGTGTTTTGCAGAATAAACCAGATACTCCCAAGGACCTCCGCATGGTTTTTTTCCAAAAGCGATCGCCCTGCAGTCAGATGAATCCGCGCAGGGAGCTTCACCGATGAGGTCTCGTATCCGCCCGTCCAGCTCCGCCATCCGCACACGAAGCCCCTCGATTTCTCCTGCCGCACCACCGGCTGAGTCGAAGCCCCGACTTTGCAGGTGCACCGGTTTTTCCCTGCAGCCACCCTCTGCCAGAACCAAAGAGGTCAGCAGGATCACTTTCCCCAAAAACACTAAAGATGCGTTTACGCCAAAAACCATGGCTAATCACTCCACTCCCAACGCCTCGATTCAATCCCTGTCCAACAGCTTTTCGAGGGGCTTGACCATTTCTTTTTTGATCCGCCTGGTATAGATTTCTTTTCGCATCGATGGTATCCGGGTTAGAAGCATCATCATCGCATTTCTGGCTCGAGTCTTGTAATCCCTTTGAGGAAAATCGTAAAGCCCATTCCTTTTGTAGTAATAGTGGTCCGCACGAAAAGGGAATCGCAACCGGCCATAGATATCGTCTCTGAAAATCTTCCTGCCTCCTACTCCAAGAAAGCCAGCCGGCTTTACATAACCCTCTTCTGAAAAGCGAATGAGCCGTTCAGCCAGATTTTCAAGAAGAGCGTCTATTTCAGTAGAGTTCTCACATTCATCGGTGATGAAATCAATGACATTGGCCTGTTGAATTTCACAAAATGCCTCCAGTGCCTGCCTGAGGTTTGGCACCTGACGCAAAGGCCCGGATACGATGAATCCAATTTGTTTACCTGTCAAAACCGGAGCATGATTATTAAAAAAACTACGGTCGAAGAAAAGCTTCCATCTTGAGGACAAATAACGGTCCGTGATCGACCCGACGAAAACGAGGACATCTGCGCCCTTCACCCGCGTATTGAAAAATTCCGCATAGCCGTCTTTGTCATCATAGAAGCAACGGCCATCATATGCGCATTGAATACATCCTTGGCATCCTCCCTTGATGTCGACCTCGTTCAGATTGATCACATCTAAATTCTCATGAAATACCCCGGAAAAATGCTGCACCATCCGTGTTAAATTCGCTTTCGTATCGTTTAAATCCGTTAATACACATACTTTCTTATTGCCGGTTGCAATCTTCCGTTTCTCATTTCCGGGAACATACTCAAACGCACTTTGAACCAAAGCACCAAAATTTTTAGGCGTGTGCATCTTCTGTTCGATCGTTTCAAAAAAATGGCTCGCAAAAAGGATCAGTCGTTTTCGCTCCTTTTCCTTCAGCAGGTCATACATGTCAGGTGAAAACCCTCCGACATACTTCATATCCAGATCATCGGAAATCGCATTGATATAATTGTGGGCGATATGGTCATAGAAATGAATCGAAGTGCTTAAAGAAGCAGAGTATTTATCTTTGAATGCGCCGTCGAACCCGCGCTCCCGGATGAGTTCGATGAATCGCTTATAACCGGAGGGCACCAGGAGGAAATATACGGGAAAAGCCCACAGAACGCCTTCGGCGGCTCCGATTGCATCTACGATTTTCCGAAAAAGGCTCTCATCCTTTTCGATCGCCTTGATTCGCTGTGCCACGTTCAGGATTTTCAACCCATGCTGGGGGAATTTTTTCTGAACGAAGTGGACGTACTGCATCGTGACGCTCAGATCGCCTTTCGGGCTTCCATTCAGAACGACAATTTCCATTGCAGCCGTCTCCTTTTCCCTTTCGCATGCGCCTCTGGCCACCCTCATAAAACTGCCTCTGAAGCGGTGGGGTTTGCCCAATGGACCCTAGGGGTTCAGGTTAGCGAAAAAAATCAAACCGTTCAATGATCTTGTTGGGAAATCTCCCCTCGCAGGAAATTCTTTTTCGGATCCAGCTTAAAAGGGCCTTTTTGATGCCAAAATGGCCCTTTTAAGCATCAAAAACACCGCCTATAAAATGCATAACTCAATCAAATCCATATGTTTTCTTGGTCCGACCCCAATCTGCACCAATCTGCAATCTGCAATCTGCAATCTGAAAACAACGGCCCGATGCCGTTTATTGTGGACGATGTGCTGGTCCGCTTCGATGATGACAGGTCCGCGGCCGCCCTCGCAGGCATGGCACGCCTCGCCCAAAACACATAGATCATTTTTTTTACGCACCACCAGCATCTGGTCGATTTAGCGAAAGCCACCGTGAAGGATGAAAATTTACATCTGCATTTTTTATAAGGCAGGGGAATCAACCCGCCCAAAAGGCTTCGTGCAAAAAGAGCGCTGCAGGTAGGGAATAGACAACCGTGCCATCAGGGAGGCGGTTTTTGAAGGAAAAAGAGTTTCGGTAGAAATTTCGTCTCTGACAGCGTAAGGACCCGGGTCCCGCACGGGCAGGGCGCGGCTGCCGAAAAGGACGCTTTTCGGTCATCTCAGGGTGAGCCCGAAGAATTTGCGCCCCTGTGCCTGTTCGCGGCGCAATTCGTGTCTCACGGCCGTCGCCAGGAGGCTAAGGCCGGGTGATGCCTTGGATGCAAATTCGCCGAGGAAGAGGTCAATTTCAGTAGTGTGGTAGACAATCGCCTCCTCACTGCTCAACGCCGCTTCAACGGCATCCCGGTTGACGTCAAGGAGGAATTTGGCTTCCGCCATCAGGTGTGGGTTCTTGAGCAGTATCAGGAGGGCTTCCTGTGAATGCTCGTAGAGTAAGAGAGTGTAAAATCTTCCCTTGGCCGAGTCGGCCAGGATCCCATCACGGTACCGGCGAAAGAGCGTCAGCGCAGAGGGTTCTTTGAAGAGCCTCCCGTAGGCTGGCTGCCAACCGGGCGGAGCTGGGTCCTCCTCGTCACCCAGATCCCAGGTATCCACATTGCATTGATCCCAGCTATTGTTCCCCGCCGCCATCACCGTGCCGTCGAATTTGAGCCCTACGGTGTGCAAATATCCGGCGCTCACCTGAACGATCCCGGTCCATGAAGAGAGGGCACACTGACCGTGGTTGTTCAGTCCGACCGCAACCACAGTGCCGTCGGACTTCAGCCCCACGGTGTGTAGATATCCGGCGGCTATCTGGGTGATGCCGCTCCAGGAGGAGACGTTGCACTGGCCGTAATTGCTGTAGCCTACCGCAAGCACCGTGCCGTCGGACTTCAGCCCCACGGAATGGTAATACCCAGCGCCGACCTGGACGATGCCTTTCCAGGATGAAAGATCGCACTGCCCGTATTCGTTATACCCCACGGCAACCACTGTGCGGTCGGACTTGAGGCCTATGGTGTGGTTGTACCCGGGAGCGACCTCGGTGATAGCACTCCAGGTCGAGACATTGCACTGGCCGTAGTAGTCGTGCCCGACTGCAAGCAAATTGCCATTGGATTTCATCCCTATAGTGGTGTAACTTCCTGCCCACACACGATCCATATCGGTCCACGAAGAGACGTCGCACTGATTCTCGTCGTTATTGCCAACTGCCACGACGGTTCCGTCGGATTTACGTCCCACGGTATGTATGCCTCCGGCGGCTGCATCTGTAATGCCATTCCATAATAAGATGTCGCATTGGCCATGTACATTATTGCCTGCAGCATAGAGTGTGCCGTCAGCATTGAGACCTATTGTGTGGTAAGACCCTGCGGACACATGTGGTTCTACTGCATATACATATGTATAATTTTGATATATAACGAAAGAAACAATCGTTGCCAGCAAAATGAACGCGATTTTAAGTTTCATAATTCAGACTTTCTTTCTCTGTAGTTGATTGCGTTGTTAAATAACCCGCTCGTGATCTAATGTTTTGCCTTGGCCTTGCCAGTTGATGGACGTTGCATCAAGAAAGGCGATTTAGTTGCTAACGGCTATTCTAAAATGGTTTTTTTGTCAACAAAATTGATGGAGAGCCCTATGCACAGATAGATGGGCATTTTGGCGGGCCATTTGGCAAGGTCTTTCCAACTCACCGTGTCACAACGTGGATGGGTTTGAAAGGTTGCCTCGAAGAAGATGTTGCAGGTGATACTGGCTTTAGAGACAAGGCGAATGGTAAAAAATAAGTTTAAAAGTGTGTTGGAGATACCTTTTCTACAGGCCGCTGAAAAATGGCCGGATGCAAGGCTTGCGAAAACCCGTTGAATGTCAAGGCTGAATCGCCCCGCGGTTTTCTGGACACTTTCTTGTATGATCAGGCCACAGCGAGGGACGAGCAGGGACACTCCATCCTGATCCCGGCATCGGATGTTTTGAAGGGCCAGATTCGACCAAGTCGACCCTCCACTCTCTATTCGCTTGACAAAAGGATTCGCTTGGGATACACGTAATAATCACGTGAAGCACTAAATTCCCCCACCGAACCCGGAAAACCAATGAAAGCGCCTGGAAACCTCATATCCGAGCGACCCCAAGCCATCCGTGAGAAGGTTTACACCCACCTACGCGACAAGGTGCTCTGTGGAGAAATCCCTCCGTCCTCACGTCTCGTAGAGCTCCATTTGGCCCGGGAACTGGGCGTTTCCAGAACACCCGTGCGGGAGGCCCTTCACCTCCTGGAGCGCGAGGGACTCGTGGAGTCCATTCCGCGCATGGGGTATCTGGTCAAACGGATCGATCCCCAAGAGGTCGGGGAGATTTGCGAGATCCGGGCCGTGAACGAGGCGTTGGCAGCACGCTGGGCGTTGGAAAGGATGGTCCTGTCCGTGTTCGACGAGATGGAACGAAACCTGCGGAATTCCGAGGATGCCGTAACGTATGGAGACCTGGAAACATTCATCCGGCTGGACAGTGCATTTCATCAGATCCTGGTAGAGGCAAGCGGCTCGATCAAGCTCTCGGAGTGGTGCCGCTCCCTGCACGATCGTATGCTGCTCTACCGCATAGGGGCATTTCGAGTGCCGGGCGCGATGATGCAGGCCCTGGAAGGCCACCGCGGAATTTTCGAAACCCTTCGGGCGGGCGATGCCTCCGGTGTAGGAAAGGCTATCCGAGAACACCTGATGCAGGGCAAGGCTGCGCTGCTGCGCCGCTGCGGATAGCAGCCCCCGCAAGCAGGAACCGCATTTTCGTTGCAGCCGGGTGAAGCCTACAAGGGGATGACGCGGGACGCTGAGGACCGACAAATCCGGAAACCTTTCCGCGGAGGAAGCAATGGAAAAAGATTGTTATGAACGTTTAGCCGTTCACATGGCGGATCTCGCCATCGGCCCGCCCTACAACGAGCATCTCGTGGAGATCCTGCGCGAGAGTTTGAACCAGCAGGAGGCCCATGTCCTGCTTGCCCTTCCGTCGCGCACAGGCCCCTTTGAGACCCGCTCCCCGGCCTGGATCGCCCCCAAATGCGGCCTCGGTGAAGACGAAGTGGAGGCCCTCCTGTCCGATCTGGCCGTGCGAGGCCTGGTGTATCGAAGGACGACGGACTCGGGGGGGTACGCGTACTGTCTGCATCAGTTCGGGTACGGCATGCCTCAGGCCCTCTTCTGGCCGAACGAAGACACCCCTTACGCCCGCCGCATGGCGGACCTGTGCATCCGCCACTCTCGAAGCGAAACCCTCCTGCAAGGGTTTGGCGGTACCGGCACCAAAGTCTACCGGTGGATCCCGGCGCATCGCACCATCGCGATCCAGAAGCAGGCGGTCGTACCCTACGCCGACATCGAACAGGTGATCCACCGGGCTGAGCGCATCGCGGTAGTGAACTGCAATTGTCGTGTGATGTCCCGGCTCAAGGGCCGCAGTCCTTGTGATTATCCGCTCGAGGTCTGCATGAAGTACGACGAACTGGCCGAGTACGTCGTCGACGTGGGTATCGGGCGGGAGCTTTCCCTGGATGAGGCCTTGGCCCTCAACCGGAAAGCGGAAGAGGCTGGCTGCGTCCACTTCGCCGACAACGTCATGGAGGGCGAGATCAAACACGCGTGCAACTGCTGTCCCTGCTGCTGCTGGGCCCTGGGCAATTACAAGCGCCGACGCATTCCCAGGGATCTCCTCATGGCCTGCCAGTTCATCCGCGCCACGGATCAGGATGCCTGCGACGGCTGCGGACTGTGCCAAGAGGCCTGTCCCATTGACGCTGTTTGCATCAAGGAGGGCACGGCCTTCGTGGACCGGGATTGGTGCATCGGATGCGGGGTCTGCGTATCCGCTTGCCCGAACGACGCCATCACCATGAGACGAAGGGACGACGTGGACGATCCTCTGCCGGGTTTCTCCGAACTGAGCCGCGTGCGCATGGATCAGCGGAGCAGAAACCCTGAAGGCACCTGTTAGCGCCCCCCGGCGTCAGCTCACCGTCCCGCAGCTTCATCGACATGACATGCTGGAGAGGTCATGGCATGAGTGCGGCCCTTGAATCCAGATCCCGTTACCCTTCCCGGGAGCACGTTGTTCCGACCCTGTGTCACGGATGCTCATACGGCGGCTACAACTGTGGAATCCTGGCCCACGTGCGGGACGGCGTGATGACCCGCGTGGAGGGCAATCCTGAGCACCCTCTCAACCGGGGCAGGCTATGCGCAAAAGGCTTGGCCGCGACCCAGTGGGTCTACAACCCCCAGCGCCTGACGCAGCCCTTGATGCGCCGCGGTGCGAGGGGAAGCGGACGATTCGAGGCAATCTCCTGGGACGAAGCCCTGCAAATGATCACCAAGAAGATTTCCGAGACTCGGGAGGTTTTCGGCCCCGAGTATATCCTGCTCTGCAAGGGGCAGGCAGCGGGCTGGTTCGGACTGCATCACCTCCTTATGCTGCGATTCCTCCATGCCCTGGGTTCACCCAACTTCACCTCGTGGGGTCCGTACGTCTGTTATGGACCTCAGCTCTTCTATCACCGGCTCACCGTGGGCGGCCCCACATACACCCGTCCAGATTATGACAACGCCGATCTGATCCTGGAGTGGTTCACCGGAGGCGGGCAGGGAGGAGCGGCTCGGGGCGGGGTGGAAACCCTGGACACCAACCTGAGAAGCGTGCCGAAAAAGATCCTGGATCGTCTGGAAAAGGGTGCGAAGCTCATCGTGATCAATCCTCAGCTTATCCCGCTCGCCGCCAACGGCCGCGCTCACCGCTGGCTTCCGATCCGTCCCGGGACCGACGCCGCCTTGGCGCTTGCCATGATCCACGTGATCCTGCAGCGGGGGATGTACGACCGGGATTTTGTATCGGAATGGTGTGCGGGATTCGATGAACTGGCCGCCCACGTGCGTTCCTGCACGCCCGAATGGGCCGAGGCGCTCACCGGAATCCCGGCCTCGGAGATCGCGTCCCTCGCCGTAGAATACGCCACCACACCCCGAGCCGCAATCCGGGTATCCGAAGCACCGCAAAAAGCAGGACTTCAAGCCTTTGCGACTGCGGTCCCCATGCTTGTCGCCCTCACCGGACACTTGGACCGACCCGGAGGGAATGTCTGGTTTCGCCCTGCAGCCCGCCTGGGGTTCGACGTGCTTCCCGAACGCGTTTCCAAGGAGGCACGTGAACGCGTTCTCGGCGGGGAATCCTTCTATGTCCGATCGCATGGTAAGGCCTTTGCCCATTTCCCGGACGTGGTGCAGGCCCTGATCGAGGCTCGCCCCTATCGGCCACGGGTCATGTTGATCTACGGGTCCAATCCGGTCAGCACGGGGCGCCCTCCCGGCCGGGTGGCCGAGGCCTTGAGCCGCCTCGAGTTCCTGGTCCAATTCGACGTAACGCTGAACCCCACCGCATGGTTCGCCGATTTGGTGCTTCCAGCGGCCACACGCTATGAATGCGCCGATCAACCGTGTCTTTGGGACAATCATTTGGCCTTGAGCCGACAAGTTGTTCCTCCTCATGGGAACTGCCGCGACGAACTGGATGTGACGCTGGATCTGGCCTGCCGGCTGGGGATGGGGTCAGATTTCTGGGACGGGGACCGCGACGCCATGCTGCATGATTTTCTGAAACCGAGCGGCGTAGCGCTTGACACCTTGCGGGAAACCGGAAAAGAAGGTTTGTTTCTGCCCCCTCGCCCGGACGCAAGCCGGCGGGAGCGTTACGCTGCCTTTTTCAAAGGGCTTCCCGGCGGGCGCGTGCAGTTGTGGAACAAACAGCTCGCCGAGGCCGGGTTCGATCCGATGCCTACGTATCGAGGGGAACCTGAGGACCTTCTGAACACGCCGGAGCTTCAAAGGACCTATCCCCTTCTTTTTACGGACGAGCATTCCGATCCCCTCAGCCATCACTCGTGGATGCGTGATGTCCCCTGGCTTCGGGAACTGCGACCCGATCCCTGCGTGAAGGTCCACCCGGACACGGCTGCGACCTGCGGCTTATCTCCAGGGGACTGGGTCGAGGTAACGTCGCCGCGCAGCAGGATGAAGGCCCGTGTGGAGGTGTTCGAGGGCGTGAGGCGGGACACGGTCCTGGGACAGCACGGCTGGTGGCAGGGGTGCAGCCATCTGGGTCTCGCTGAGCAGCTTCCGTTCGAGGGCGGAGTCAACCCGAATGTGCTCTACGATGCAGACCATCGAGATCCCATAACCGCCAACACCACCAAGAACACCCTGGTGCACCTCAAAAAGTGTCAGAAGCCCGGTTCGGCGCATCCCGGGAAATCGATGGAAACATCCGCCCGCAAGGGTTGAACCTAAACCAACCAACAAGGAAAAGGAACCAAGGCGTGCGACTCGGACTGCTGGTGGATCTTTCGCGCTGTATCGGTTGTTTTGCCTGTGTGGTGGGATGCAAGAACTGGCACGGCTTGCCCGCTGGAGACATGGGGCGTATGCGCCTGGTGGATTTCACCCTGGGGGCCTACCCCGATGTAAACCGCTGGCTGGTTCCCGTTTCCTGCATGCATTGCGAACACCCACCCTGCGCGGCGGTTTGCCGGTTTTCCGCCTGCTCTAGGGGAGAGGACGGGATAGTGCGTGTAGATTCAGAGCGTTGCACCGGGTGCGCCCTCTGCACCCTTGCCTGTCCCTACGGAGCGCGTTTCGTGCGGCCGGATACAGGGAAAGCGGACGGATGCGATTTCTGCCGCGACCGTTTGGCCGAAGGAGAAGCGCCCCTCTGTGTGCAGGCGTGCCCAGGCGAGTGTCTGATCTTCGGTGACCTGGATGATGAGGCGAGTGAGATTCGGAGGCGAATCGAAGCGACCGGGGCCGAATCACTCCTGAAACGGTACCGCACCCGGCCGCGGGTCTTCTATGCCGGTCTGGAAACGTTGACCGCGAACCTTCAGGAAGACGTCGATGTCCTGGAGAACGCGATCAAAGGGCGCAGTTCGAAAGGCCCGTTTATTCTCGGCGGCGCATGAGCGCCATACCGGGCCGATAAGGAATAGGAGGAGAACATGAGCACGCTGGCGGAAATGCTTCGCTCTACCACGCTGCAGCATCGGAATCGGCTGGCAGTGTTGGACGATGAAAGACGCCTGTCCTATGCCGATTTCCTGAATCGTGTGCAGCGTGCGGCCGGTGTGCTACGGGGATTGGGTCTCGCCCCGGGTGCGCGCTTCGGGGTGATCGCTCCCAACACGCCGCAGAACGCGGAACTCTTTTACGGCGGCTACTGGTCCGGTACGGTGCCGGTGCCCGTGAACATTCGGCTGGCGCCGTTGGAGATGCGCGACGTTCTGCAAGACGCAGGGGTGGAGTGTCTGTTTGTGGACAGTGCCTTCCAAGGCCTGTTGGAGGAAGAGGCCCTTTCGCCCTGGCGAGGGAATAGTGTCCTCACACGCACTTTGAAAGGGAAGGAACGCTCCTACGAAGCCCTGTCAGCCTGTGCAGAGCCTTTGCCTATCCATCCAGGCCGCCCTGACGACGAAGCCATCGTCCTTTACACCGGCGGCACTACGGGCAGAAGCAAGGGCGTACCCCTCACGCACCGCAACATTCTTTCCGACGCCCTCCAGTGCGCCCCGGCCTTCGGGCCACGGAAAGATGACATCTACCTGCACGCCGCACCCATGTTCCATTCGGCGGATTTGCTCGGCACCATCTGGTACCTTTTCGGAGGCGCTCACGCCTATATGCCGGCCTTCTCCCCGGCGGGGCTGCTTGAAACCCTGGACCGCCTCAAAATCACCTTCACCATGTTGCCGCCCACCATGATCATTATGGCCCTTCAGGCACCGGACTTCTCCGCATACGACCTGTCCAATCTTCGGGGGATGATTTACGGGGCCTCTCCCATGGCTGTTGAATGGATCCGGCGCACCACCAAAGCCCTCCCCGGCGTGGAGCTTTACCAAGGCTACGGCCTCACGGAGACATCGCCGCTGCTTTCCATCCTGACGTGGGAAGCCCACCGGGAAGGCCTGGAGACGGGGGATTACGAACGCCTCGCGTCCTGCGGCCGCCCGATTACAGGGGTAGACCTTCGCATCGTGGACGAGGCGGGACGCGAGGTCGCCACGGGCGAGGCGGGAGAAGTGAGCGCCCAAGGGCCTAATATCACCAAGGGTTATCTCAACAGGGACGATGAAAATCGCAGGACCTTCCGGCAGGGATGGTTTCATACAGGGGATGTGGGCCGGAAGGACGAGGAGGGATTCGTTTACCTGTTAGATCGAAAGAAGGACATGGTCGTTTCCGGGGGCGAAAACATCTACACCTCCGAAGTGGAAGCTGTTCTGTATCGTTGCGGCGGCGTCCACGAAGCTGCGGTCATCGGGATCCCGGACGAGACCTTCGGGGAGACCCTGCTTGCTGTGATCGTTCCGGCCGAAGGCATTCACCTGACCCCGGAGGAAATCATCGCCCACTGCCGGGGGAAAATCGGGGGGTACAAGATTCCCCGGCGCATTCAGTTCGTGGAGGCCCTGCCCAAGAACGCGTTGGGCAAAGTCCTGAAGACCGAGTTGCGGCGGCGTTACGCCTAGAAACAGAGCGGGGCAAAGCGGCGGCGCTTGGCTTCTTTGTGCGAAGTGATCACAGGATCGAACTTCCTGCCCCGCTGCACCCGCTCCATGCGGATGAAGTCTCCGAACCATCCCAGGGTGATCTCACGATGGGGCGTGGACAACGGTGGGAAGTGAATCGGCAGGCGGCACCGGCTGAAATGGATCATCCTCGCGCAAGACCAACTGGACGGGTAGTACTGGAGCGGGTCGAATTCATAGAACCCCTGCATGAGCACGGCCTCTACCACGACATGGCGGGGAGGAGAGGGAATGGCCTTTTGCAGGCGTCTTTCGATTGCGCGGGCAACCGCGGGCTGGCCCCTTCGCATCACCACCTGCGTCGGGAAACAATGTCCAGGGGGTTCGTGCCCGAAGTTGCGTTGGACCGTGGCCAAGTCCGCAAGGATTCGGCGGGCGTCCCAGAAGTCCAGGTTTGTGAAGACATGGTATTCGTAACCCGCCTTGAGCTGCGGGTGGGCACGGATGATCTTCGCCATGGGGTGTCTCTCAATCCCCGATGGCGGGTGTTATTCGGTTCTCCATATTCCCCTGCCCTCTCGATTCAGTCCCTATCCAATATCTTCTCGAGCGGCTTCACCATCTCTTTTTTGATCCGCCCGGTATAGATTTCTTTCCGTACCGATGGTATCCGGGTTAGAAGCGCCATGATCGCATTCCTGACTCGGGTGCTGTAATCCCTCTGCGGGAAATCGTAAAACCCGTTCTTCTTGTAATAAAGGTGGTCAGCACGAAAAGGGAATCGCAAACGGCCATAGATATCGTCTCTGAAAATCTTCCTGCCCCCTACACCGAGAAAACCGGCAGGTTTGACATAACCCTCCTCTGCAAAGCGGATGAGCCGCTCAGCCAGGCCTTCGAGGAGAGCGTCTATTTCCGGGGAATCTCCGCATTCATCGGTGATGAAGTCAACGACATTGGCCTGCTGAATTTCACAAAATGCCTCCAGCGCCTGCCTGAGGTTCGGCACCTGACGCAAAGGCCCGGATACGATGAAACCAAACTGTTTGCCTGTCAAGACCGGGGCGTGATTATTGAAGAAACTCCGGTCGAAGAAGAGCTTCCATCTTGAGGACAAATACCGGTCCTCGATCGATCCGGCAAAAACGAGGACGTCCGCGCCTTTCACCTGCGTGTTGAAGAATCCCGCATAGCCGTCCTTGTCGTCGTACGCACAACGGCCATCATATGCACACTGAATACAGCCCAGGCATCCTCCCTTGATATCGACCTCGTTCAGATCGATCACTTCTAAATTCTCATGAAACATCCCGGTAAAGTGACGCACCATCTGTCCCAAATTCGCTTCCCGTTCTTTTGAATCCGTTAGAACACACACTTTTCTGTTGCCGGTCCCGATCTTTATCTCGAGATCTCCTGGAACATACTTGAATGGGCTGTGAACCAAAGGGCTGAAATTTTTGGGCGTGGACATCTTCTTTTCGATGGTTTCAAAGAAGTGGCTTATGAACAGGGTCAGTCGTTTTCGCTCCTTTTCTTTCAGAAGGTCATACATGTCAGGAGAGAATCCCCCAGCGTATTTCATATCGAGATCGTCGCAAACCGCATTGATATAATTGTGGGCGATATGGTCATAAAAATGAATCGAAGTGCTTAAAGAGGCTGAATACTTATTTTTGAATACATCTTCGACCCCACGCTCCCGGATGAGTTCGATGAATCGTTTATAGTTCGAAGGCACCAGCAGAAAATACACAGGAAAAGCCCACAGCACGCCGTCTGCTGCTCCGATTGCGGCAATGATTTCTCGAAAAGCACTCTCATCCTTTTCAATCGTTTTGACTCGCTGCCCTACGTTCAGGATTTTCAACTCATGCTGGGGGAATTTTTTCTGGACAAAGTGGACGTACTGCATCGTGACGCTCAGATCACCTTTTGGGCTCCCATTCAGTACGATAATTTCCATTGCAAACCTCTCCTTCTCCCTTTGGCATGCACCTCCCGGTCTCACATCGCAACATCGTCCCTGAATCTGTGGGTGTGTCCGATCAAATCCAATGGTTCAGGTTAGCGAAAAAAATCGAACCACTCAACGATCTTGTTAGGTAGGCTATCCTCTCAGGAAATTCCCCCTTGGATTCAGATTAAAAGGGCTTTTTCGATGCCAAAATGGTCCATTTAAGCACCTAAAACACCCTTTCAAAAAGCTACTATTTTAATCAAATCATTATGTTTGGCTGGTCCGACCCGATTGTATGTAGTATGATTTAATGAATGGACAAGGCTTGACCCTGCCCGACGAAATGCAGGGGCATCCGTCCATAACCCGCTTTCAGGACGAAGCGTTTACCGTCATCACCTTTTGAGTTCGGCAGCGAGCCCCACCGACGGCCTTGTTTCCGCCGGGCGGAAATGAATCCTTCGGAACGACAACATCGAGATACCCAGGGAGGTGGAACGTGTACCCGAAACTTTTCTCCGAAATCGAAATCTCCGGGATCACCTTGAAAAACCGGTTGACCATGGCGCCGCTCTATCTAGGATACGCCGGCGAGGGCGGTACGGTCAGCCCCCTTCTGCTCGACCATTACCGTCTGATGGCGAAGAGCGGCGTAGCGATGGTGGTGGTCGAAAATGCAACGATCGATCACCCGCAAGGGAGCGGCTCCAACAGGACCCTGCGCGCCGATACCGATGAAAACCTCGACGGTTTGAAGGAACTGGCATCGGTGATTCATGGTGAAGGGGCCCTGGCCTGCCTTCAGATCAACCACGCCGGGCGCTTCGCCGGAATCGAGGAACCGCTGGCGCCGTCCGCCGTCGAGACCTTCGGACGCATGCCGAGGGCCCTCTCCGAAGCGGACATCCATGCCATCGTCGACCGCTATGCGGAGGCGGCCGACCGAACGAAACGGGCCGGCTTCGATATGGTCGAACTCCACGGAGGGACCGGCTATTTGCTGGCCGAATTCGTGTCGCCGAGGACCAACAAAAGGGCCGACGCCTACGGCGGCTCCCCGGAGAATCGCCGGCGCTTCCCCCTCGAAGTCGCCGCGGCCGTCAAGGAAAAGGTGGGGGACTTCCCTGTCGGCTACCGCTTTCTGGCGGATGAATGGCTTCCGGACGGCCTTCAACTGGAGGAATCCATTCCCTTCGCACGCTCTCTCGAATCGGCCGGCATCGCCTACCTCTCCGTCATGGGAGGGACTTACGAATCTTTCTTTCTCCCGCACATCCTCGAGCAGACCTGCAAAAACGGCTACATGGTCCATCTCGCCGCCGCTGTCAAAAAGGCCGTCGGCATCCCTGTCATCGCTGCTGGCAGGATCGCGACGGGCGCGCTGGCGGAGACAATCCTTCAGGAGAACCAGACGGATCTGATCGGACTCGCCCGCGTCCTCTGGGCGGATCCCGAATGGCCCCAAAAGGTGAAAGAAGGAAAGGAAGGCGCGATCGTTCACTGCGATTCGGACTGCGGCGACACCTGCACCAAACTCGTCACCAAAGGCAAGCCGGCCTTTTGCGTGCGATGGCCCCACGAAAAGATGAAGGCCTGGAAGGAACGGTTGGAATAGCGGGCCCAAAGGGAAGGGCGAAGAACCCCAGACGTCTGGCCGCCGCCCGCGCAGGGCAAGGGCGACGAAGCCGGACGGCGGGGTATTCACAGAGGTGCGCGGCTTTTCCTGAAGACGAAAGGGGCGACGGGATGAGGTGTAAAATCGGGTAAGGGAAACGGCAACTTTTCATGCGAGCCGATTACGAGTAATCCGCCGGGGGAAAGAGCACAGAGGATCCGGCTCAGAACCGGTTCAGCGCGATCGGGCCGATAGTAAGTCAACAGGTTGTTTCTAAGCAGAATGATGTGAAAGCCGCTTCCCGGAGGGCCTGAAAAGACATCGCATTCGAGCCAGGTGATGCCGTCCATCAGCCAGGGTTGCAGCCTGAAAGCCCTTCCCCCATGCACCTCTTGAAAACAGGTACGCCTCAGGCCCTCCGGGACCTCTTTCAAACTGCTTGGAAGATAGAGCGCCTCCCGCGCCCGTTCGAGGTTGTGAGCCTGAAGATCGGTGGCCGTCACCCGGAGTTCCGGAAGCCCGCCGACCGAGAGCCCCAGACGGTGCCAGAGGATTTTCAGGCTGTAGACTTCTTCCCCGCCGGCGCAACCGCATGACCACACAGAGAGAGGGCCTCTGACAGCCTGGATGAGCTCCGGCAGGACCTCCTTCTCAAGAATCTCCCAAAGCTTCCGGTCGCGGAAAAAGCGGCTGATGGAAACAGCCATCGCCCGCTCGTTTTCCTCTCGCGCCTCGACGCTCCCCTGGAGACAGGCTAGATAGGCCTGAAGGTTCCGGCAGCCAAGGGCCTGCATATGGCGAACAACGCGTTTCTTCACCCCTCTGCGGACCTTGCGGTAGCCCTGCCACGACAGACCGAGAAAGTCCAGCAGTCGACGGAATTGCTCGTCGTCCAGACAAGGGGTAATCTTCTCATCCATAAAAAACCGGATGAACCCTTTCTTTTCGGTAGTTGTCCAATAGCTGCCCCTTGGTCGTTGTTCCTGATTCTTGCCGTTAAAACGACAGTTTCAGCCCCAAAAAGGCAGGTGTAAGGCCAAAAAAAGGGCTTTTTTTACTTTTTTATAAAGAAACTTAAAGTGTTAACTTGGTCCGACCCCAATATTGTACTGTTCGTCGCTGACGGCCTCCATCCAGTCGGCCGAGTTGCCGTCGATTTCTTCATAGATGGCGATGTGCATCATGGACGTGGTTGGGGTGGCGCCGTGCCAGTGCTTTTCGCCCGGTGCGAAGCGGACGACGTCCCCCGGCCGGATTTCTTCGACCGGGCCGCCCCAGCTCTGCACAAGCCCGCAGCCGCCCGTCACGACCAGCGATTGACCCGCCGGATGGCTGTGCCACAGCGTTCGAGCGCCAGGCTCGAAGGTCACACTGATGCCGATCACACGCGACGGAGCGTTCGGTTCGAACAGCGGATCGATACGCACCGTGCCGGTAAACCAATCGGCTGTTCCCTTTTTCGAAGGCCTTGAACCACTTTTCTTGATTTCCATAAGTCCTCCTTTTCATCCTCGAAATCAGCCGCCGGCCCGTGGCGCGACCAATAGCCTATACCTTTTTACAAGGACGTCAACAGAGCAGCCAGTTCCTGCGGGGCGGTCACCATGGCATCGTGGCCTGCCTCCAGGGTCGTGAATGACCAGGTCTTGTCGACTTTTATACGGTCATGATCAGAGATCAGCCCGGCATAGGCCGGCTCGACCATGGCGATGTAGGTGCGCTTCAAGCCGTCGCTCCCGGAATTCTTGAACGTAAAGGTTCCGATATAGGTCTGGAGCGGCATGGGCCGCAAGCGCCTCTGCAGCCAGGCCACATCCGAGGGCTTGACTACAGCGAATGCGCCCGGCGGAGGCGGAGGGGGAGCCACACCTTGCCGTCGCATCCGGCAAGCCGGCAGACGCCTGCGACAAAACCGGTCAGAGGCTCCAGACAGGCCATATTCACCGGCAGCTTGACAGATGAGGCCGCAACCGTCTCGTTCATGATGACCGCCCTCAGCGCATTAGAGCGATTCTCAGCACCCTGGAATCCCGATCCAGTCGGCGGGCAGGCGGAAGAACCCTGAAGGGGCCCGCTGATTCCGGAAGGCGCCGGAATCTGACATAGCCCGCTACCGCACAATGTCGAAAATCCAAAGGACCCAGCGCCACCGGTTGTCAAACGGTGAGGCTGTAGCCTGCGTTCCCCCAGGCGGTGAGGCCCCCCGCCAGGCTGTGGACATGGCTGAAGCCGTCCTGCTTGAGGCGGCTGGCGACAATATTGGCGCGATAACCGGTGCCGCAGACGACGATCACCTCCTCATCCTCAGGCAATTCCAGGCCTTCGGCAAGGATATCGGTCATCGGCACGTGGATCGAATCCGGAATGAAGCCCTGCTGCCTCTCCTCCGGCGTCCGCACATCCACGACACGGCCTGAATTTCCGTTGTCCAGCTGCCGTTTGAGGCCTTGAGCGGAGATCGGCGAGAGGCTGTCGATGGGCATCCCGTGAGCGATCCACGCGGACATGCCGCCCGAAAGATAGCCGAAGATATGGTCGTAGCCGATCCGATGGAGTTCGGTGGTCATCAGGTCGTACTTCTCCCGGTCATCCACCACCAGCAGCAGGTTGTCCAGAGGCTCGATGACCATGCCGATCCAGTTTGCCATCTGTTTCTCGAACCCGATGTTGATGGCCCCCGGAATATGGAACCCCCCGAAGGAAGCCGTATCGCGGGTGTCGATCACGGTCGCACCTTCACGGCGGATCCGGTCGAACTCGTCCGGGTTGAGCGTCTGCTCCAGGGGACAGCGTTCGAGGAGAGGTGCGCCATGTGTATTGGTCTGGATGATGTGGGTGAAGCTCTTCGGCCGGACCGGAAATCCGCCGGCGATCTGCTCATGGAAGGCATCAAAGCTTGGCAGCTTCAAGAGAGGCTGGGTCAGACGCTCGTAGCCCAGGGTGCTGCTCGCCATCGCACTTAAACCCTTGCCGCAAAGGGACCCCTGGCCGTGGGCCGGGAACACCTCGAGGTAGTCCGGGAGACGCCCCAGTTTCTGATACAACGACTCGTAGAGGTTCTTGACCTGCTCCTCGAGGATCTCCGCCCCTGCCAGATCAGGCCTGCCGATGGAGCCGACAAAAAGCAGGTCGCCGGTCAGAATCAGCCCGGGCACATCGGCGCGCGCCTTGTCCGTCACCAGGATCGACAGGGCGTTCGGTGTGTGCCCTGGGGTGTAGAGGATCTCGAGCTTGACCATCCCGAACTCTATGATGTCGCCTTCCTTCAGGGCCTTATGTTCGAAGGTGACCGGGGCATGCTCACTGTAGTAGATGTCCGCCCCCGTCCGGGATTTCAACTCCAGATTTCCACTGACATGATCGGCATGCACATGCGTTTCGATGATGTGGGTGATCTTCATCCCCTCGTCGCGGGATATGTCCAGGTAGTCCTGCACATCGCGTTTGGGGTCGACCACCACGGCCCGCCTCGCGCCAGGGCAGCCGATGACATAAGAATTGCACCCCAGACCGGGCACGGTGATCTGTTTGAAATACATGTTCCACTCCTTTTGTTTGAGTCCATGAAGCGCTGCTGCGCGGTGAGAATGCATGTTGCTGGCTGCGTTGCCAGATTCCATCCGGAAATGATTTCCGCGTGGAACCCCGTTTCCCATCCGATAATGAAGGTTCTTCTTCACGCCCTTCGGGTGCTCAGTCCCAACCCTTCGCCGCGGGTTCCGGTCTAGCCGATATCAAGCAAACGTGCAGATTGACAACGAGATTGGCCAAAAAGACCATTTCCGGATGGACACCAGGCAACTGACAGCACCATAAGAAAACAGCGTCTATCGGAAAAGCCATCCAGCGCGGCCCGGTTCGCGATCCGGAATCCGCTAGAAGATCACCATGACGATGGCGCCGGCCGCAGCCAGGAAGACATTGGCGAATGTGTAGGTGCCGGCATACCCCAGGGCAGGGATATTGCTGCCGGCGGCGTCACTGACGATCTTCAGGGCCGGTGTGCTGGTCATGGAGCCGGTCAGTGCGCCAACCAGAATGGCCGGGTTCAGGCGCAGCACAAACCGGCCGAACAGGAATCCGACAATGACGGGGATGGTTGTCACCGCCACGCCGCAGAGGAAGATGACAGGGCCGACCGTCAACACGGCCTCGATGATGCCGCTGCCCGCCTTGAGTCCGACCGCAGCCATGAAAAACAGGAGACCCAATTCCTTCAGGAGCAGGCTGGCCGCCGGCGGAATACGCCCGAAGCCGTGGGCCTTGGCCCCATAAGACCCCACCAGGATGCCGCTCAGCAGAAGCCCTCCGGCTGTTCCCAGTCCGATGGACAAGGCGCTCACCTTGACCGTAAATGTACTCAGGAAAAGCCCGGCCGCAATGCCGAAGCACAGGGTCAGAAAATCCGTCTGGTTGACGTCGCGCTCGCGGCTGCCTAGATCCTCGGCCAGTTTGCGCAGACGCTCACGGGTTCCGGTCAACGTCAGGACGTCTCCCTTGGCGAGGGTCAGATCAAAGTTGCGCGGCAACTCCACATTGGAGCGGACCCATTCGTTCAGGAAGCACCCGTAATAATCCATCAAATGCAGATCCTTCAGCTTCCGCCCGACCATGCTGCGATTGTTTACGACGATTTTCATGCTGTTGAGGGGGATACTGAGAATATCCGCATCGATCACCTCGGGCCCCAGCTTCTCCCTGAGCCCCTTGTGATGCTGCAGCAGGCCGAGAAGGGAGACCTGATCACCTTTCTGCAGGACCGTGTCCTTGCCCGGTTCGATCAGCGTATCGCCCCGCTTGATCTTCTGGATCATGCAGCCGGTCTTAGGGCGGAAGGCCATCTCTTCCAGGCTTCGCCCGATGAACTCCTCGCTCTGGATCTCATAGGCGCGGATGAGAGGGAAATTCTCGTCCAAATCCTCCTCCTCGGACTCGGCGTCTTTGATTCCGCGCTCAGATGCAAGGTTGCGCGACTCGGCCTTGAGATCGACCCGGGCAATGGAGGGGATCAGGCGGATGAAGAGGATCAGGCCTATCAAACCGAAGATATAGGTAATGGCATAGGCGACGCCGATGTCACGGACAGCCTGTTCGGCCGCCGCCGCCGGAATCTGCGTCATGCCGCTCAGGACGGCGTCCTGCGCGGCGGCCAGAGTCGGCGTGCTGGTGAGAGCGCCGGCCATGAGACCTGCCGCCATCGGCGAATCCAGATCCAAGGCCCAGGACAGCACGCCCGTCAACCCGAGGGCGGTGGCAGCGATGACGATCGCCAGGGTGAGGTAGCGGTAGCCGTCTTCAAAGAAGACACCGAAAAAATGCGGCCCGGCCTCCACGCCCACCGAATAGATAAAGAGGATGAAGCCGATGTTCTGGATCACCGGGGAGGGTGCCGGCAGGCCCAATGCTCCGAAGAAGAGCCCTGCCAGGAGAACCCCCGCGGGCGAACCGAGCTGATAGCTGCCTATCCGCGCTTTTCCCGCAAAATAGCCCAAGCCGAGCACAACGAAGAAAAGAAGCTCTTCAAAACCGCTGAGGAGGCTGTAGAAGTCTATCTCCATGGATCCCGTTGACAACCACATCCGGGTCGGACCAAGTTATTTCACATCCGACATCCGGGTCGGACCAAGTTAAATGGTTGATATTCGGATATAAGCGTTAAAAAAACTCCCGTCTTGAGGCCTTAGACGGGTCATTTAGTGCCCCAA
>NZ_AULM01000039.1 GCF_000422285.1 Desulfatiglans anilini DSM 4660 | reverse complement strand
ACCCTTTCCCCCTCCACCCCCAGGGGGGGCGGTGTGCCTTTCTTCCCCTCCATCTCGCTCCAGATATCTGCGCGCTACCGAATCCGAAACCGACTTCGCCTACGTCCTCGCCCTCCTCAGACGCGGGTACTCCGAACACGCCATCCGCTCCCTCCTCATCGAGCAACGGACCTCCTGGGATCATCACCAGGGCGAACGGAGGAAAAATGCCTATATCAATACAACCATCGCCAAGGCCAAGACCATCATCCAAAACAAGTCTGTCCAAATTACCCCGAAAATCACCACCAATCGTCCAGGATAATCAGAAAAAAAACGTCAGATTATTGTGAAAGACGACACCGTTCGTCCGCATCGCTTCCTGCCCGCACAGCAACCGCGCAGTGTCAGTGGTGTTTATTTGGCGCAACAGGATGAACTCTGGAGGCCCTCAGCGATCATCTGACGCCAGTCTCCCAAGGCATCGTGAGTCCAGCAGTCATCCCCGCCGGCAGCTTCCCTGAACGTCAACGCCATGATGTAGGCCAGTTCCTTTACGGTTGCGCCTGCCTCGAGCGCTCCCATAAAATGCTTCAACAAGCAGGGTTTGGATCTGGCCTTGATAGCCAGTGCGAAGCAGATAAACTGGTAGGTCTTTTCGTCTATGAGGCGTTTCTCCTTATAGAGGGCATCGATCTTATCCAGTGCATCGGCAAATTCCGGAAACCATTCGGCTAACAAACGCTCTCCTGCCATCGAAATACCTCCTTCCCCTTCTCGTATCTTTATTCATGGCTTCGCTTCTCAACGCATCAGCGGGCAGCCCCGTTTTCTTAAAGAGTCATAAGCGGACTGCCCATGAAATAAATTCCCAAAAAACCGATCAAAACGCCCGCACTTCTTCTAAACCACAGCCCTGCCCCTTGCCAAGATGCCTGCAAAATTCAACCGATGAAGCCATCCGCCCAAACATGTGCGCCGTCCCATGATCGACACGTATACCCTTCTCAACACCGAAGTCTGCCGTCGTCTCCGTGCCCTCCGTCGATGCCATGGGTGCCGAACATGTAAAAGTACGAAACTGGAAGCTGAAGCGGATCGATGCGCGCAGAACGGCATCATTGTTTGAAATCTCAACCAAATGCGCTGCCGCCCTATTCCAACCACGCTGTATCAGCCTTGGGGACATGTGCGGGAACACTGGTTATCTATCAGACCTGAACGAATCAAAATCAGTCTTCTCAATAAGCGTCCTGATTTTCGCCCGCGGGAGCGCTGCGCCCACTGCAACAACGCGCCCATTGATGACAAGGGCCGGCATTCCCATAACGCCATAGGTTCCGATCTCTTTGATGTCCCTAACATGCCGGACACTTGCCGAAAGATCGAGTTCCGTCAGAACGGACATCACTTCCATCTCCATCCGGTCGCACTGAGGACAGCCCGGACCGAGGATTGCAATATCCAGCCCGCCGGTGGCCGCCTCGTCTTCATAAGGCAATCCGCAGTGCTTTTTGTACTCGCGGAGGAACGCGCGGGCATAATCATCAAGGGCCCTGGCAGGGATATAATTCTTTCCTCTGAGCCTTTCTAAGAGTTCAGCCTTGATGTCTTCGTCCGATCCCTTGATGGGTCCGTCACAGACATCGGCAAGAGCCGCCTGCAGGCCTATTATGCCTACAGTTTCACCCTTCACCCTTATTTGAGAAATGCTATTCCGATCCATATCTGCACTCCACCGCCCGTCACGTTTCGGTGCCAAAAAATTCCCGGGCACCAACAGAGTTCTAAATGGCCTCTCCGCTGTTCTGCAGAAATCGACTTAGATTTACATATTTCCATCTATAAATATATCCTTCATGGGATCCCTGTCAATATCTCGGAAATCCCGATGTCTCTTCGGGGCAGCCCTGCTGCTCATACCTTATACCGGCTGAGCGGCTGAGGTCATTTCACCCGGGAATGGGAAAGATATCCTTTTCGCTCATGGTTTCACAGGCATCACAGGCTCCTTGCAAAGGAGCGGAGCGGGAAAATCATCCGGGGCTGTGATGGTGCGGAGCGTATTGTAAACGTGTCCTTTTTGGCTCGCATTCTTGCCGTCAGCCTGTTTGCCTCGGATGAGAAAACGCTTTGAACAGAGGAGAAGAAAAAAAACGAACTGAATGAAATGATACGAGAAAAATGCTTCATCCTATTTTGCGCTAGACAAAGATATGTCTTGATTGATATAAGTCCAACAGTCTGCTCGCCCCGGGCTATTGAAACCCGAATAAAGCCAAGGCGCAGCATGGATTTGATCACCCTCCACCTACTCCTAAGGGGATTGGTTTCCCATCTCGATCCTCCTCCCCGTTCGCGGGGAGGTCCGGGTCGGGGAAACCTGCCTGAGGAATGACTTGGTCCGCTGGAGGCATGCTGGAGCCGTCTGGTTTCGTGCCAGGGCTGAGGATCACGCCATCGTGGCCGGCCGCGAACCGATAAAACGCAGGACGATGGGTTGTCCCCGCTGAACTCGAACCGGCCCCGATCGTGCACCGTCCTCCAGCCCTGAAGAGGGTTTGAGCATCGCGGAGGGAAAACCTCCCCCAAGAGGCGTTTTTTAGCCGTCAGGCTCCAAAGCAACTTGAAGAATCAAAGGAGATGGTATGATGAAAAAAACCGTTCTCGCATCCGCACTGACCGCCCTTCTGTTCATAGCCGCTCCGGCATGGGCGGAGGTGCCCGCAAGCCTGAGCATCACGGGTGCAGTCAAGAGTCCTCTGAATCTTTCCCTTGATGATCTCGCACATTACCAATCCGTCGAGGTGCAATTCAACGATGTCTTTGAAGACGGAACGTACCGCGGGGCCTTCTTGTACCGGGGCGTTCCCCTCAAGGCGCTTCTCGAAACCTCCGGGATCCACAAGGGGGATACCGATTTCAACAAGAATGTCGACTTGGCCATTGTCGTCAAGAACAAGGCCGGCAAGCAGGTTGCGCTCTCCTGGGGGGAGGTCTTTTACAAGAATCCGGGAAGAGTCGTCGTCGGGCTGTCCGCCCAGCCGATCATGCCGCGCAAGGACTGCACCCTCTGCCACGCACCGGAGGTCTACAAGCCTCGCCTCGACCAGCTCTCCCGAACCATCGGGTTCCCCAAACTCATCATGGGCGGCGATGAATACGCGGACCGCTCGCTCGAAGCAATCACCAGCATCGAGGTGGTCGATCTGAAGCCGGTCGTGCCGGCGAAGAAGATGGAAAAGCTGTTTTCCCCGGAATTCGTCATAACGGGTGCGGTCAAGAATCCTGTCACGGTTACGGAACTCGCCGACCACCCGAGGCGGAGTCTGAAAACCAGGCATTTGGGTGAAGGCAGGGGGTTCCACGGGCTCGACCGCGTGGAAGGCGTCCAGTTCAGGACCGTTCTAGATCAGGCCGGGCTGACGCGGGACCTGAACACCGTCTTCCTGATATCGGCCCCGGACGGCTATCGCTCGCTCTTTTCTTATGGCGAGGTGTTCCTGGACCCTGCCGGGGAGCGGATGATCATTGCTGACCACCGCAATGGCGAACCCCTCGACAAAGACGGGAAATTCATGTTTGTGCCCCCTGACGATCTGATGGCCGACCGGGATATCAAGGCCGTCGAGAAGATCCAGGTGATTTCTCTTGGGTCCGCCGAGCAGAATAAGTGAACAAAATTCGAACATGAGCCAAACAAGCCTTCAAGCTTGAGGTTTCGCACCGCGTGCTCAAAACAGACGAATCGTGGAAAGTAAACGATTAAAAATCATCTACACCCTGGTGCTTCTTTTTGTGATGGTGCTGCCGTGTTCCGCGGTTGCCGAACCTCGAGGCGCTTTGATCATTTTTCACGCCGGCAGTCTTTCCGCACCTTTCGAGGCGATGGAAAAATGCTTCGAGTCCAGATATCCCAGGGTGAACATCTTCCGTGAAGCGAGCGGGAGTCAGAAAGCCGCCCGTAAGATCACGGAGCTCGGCAAACCCTGCGATGTGATGGCATCGGCGGATTACGCCGTCATTGACGAACTGCTCATCCCTCAACACGCGGATTGGAATATTCTTTTTGCGACGAACCAACTGGTGCTCTGCTACACGGACAGAAGTCGATACGCCGATGAGATCGATCCCCACAACTGGTACGAAATTCTCCTGCGGGAAGATACTGCATGGGGCCATTCCGACCCAAACCTCGACCCCTGCGGATATCGATCATTGATGGTCATGCAATTGGCCGAGAAATATTACAACGTACCAGGACTTTACAAGAGGTTGACCGCCGGCCGGCAAGGCAGGCATGTCCGCTCGAAATCGACTGAATTGATCTCGCTCCTTGAAAGCGGAAAAATAGACTTCGTATGGGAATACCTTTTCATCGCAGTGCAGCATGATTTGCGGTTCGTCCTTCTTCCAGACGAAATCAATCTGGGGAACCACCGGTATAACTCTTTTTATTCCCACGCCCTTGTCAAAGTCGCCGGAAAAGGGCCAGGGGAATTCATGGAATTGAGAGGGAAGTCGTGCACCTATGGCGTTACCCTCCTAAAAAACGCCCCCAACAGGGAAGCCGCCATAGCCTTTATGACCTATATGCTGGATCCTCAAGGAGGATTGAAGGTTCTTGACAGGATGGGGCAGCCACCTCTCATCCCATGCAGCGTATCCGCAAAGCAGATGAAATCACGGCTTCCTGAAGTGTTGCAAAACTACGTGAAAGAATGAATGACCTCGCTGTTCGAAGATGAATCTGCGTAGGGAAGAATACAATACAGCATTATTGTCGTATAGCAGGAAGCGCTTACACGTTAATTTTTTTTATTACGCATAGATATGTCTATTTTGATATAGCCTACATTTTGTTTAAGCGCAGTCGCAAACCTGGGACCGAAAAAAGCTTCGGCAACACGGAAGAAATAGAACATAAAAACCTGTTTGATCAACATATCAGAAAAAGGGAGGAAGAGTGATGAAAGTGAAACACGCTGTTGAGGCTATGTTGCTGAGTTTTTTTCTTGTCTTTTTACTGTCCATGCCGGGCGCCCAAGCCCAGGACAAAAAGGCCGCATCCCAGCCGGGTGTCTTCAATCTGGGCGAGGTTGTGGTGACAGGGGAGGCTGAAACCGTCACCCAGATCACCACGGTTGACACCATCGACCGGCAGGAGTTGGATCTGACGAACGCCCAGAGCGTGTCCGAGGCGATCGAAACACTTCCCGGCGTATTCGTGTCGACCGGCACACGAAACGAGGCGTACGTCAATGTGCGGGGTTTCAATCAGCGATATGTCCCCATCTATATCGACGGCATCCCGCTCTACCTTCCCTGGGACGGATATGTCGACGCCAGCGAGCTTTCGACGGGGAACATCTCGCAGATCACGCTGACCAAAGGGGCCGCATCCACGCTTTACGGCCCGAACACCATGGGCGGCGTCATCAACATGGTTTCCATGAAGCCTTCGAAGCCCTTCGAAGGCTCCTACTCGTTCGAAGTGGATGAAAACGGCCTCTCAGGAAGCTTGAACCTCGGCTCCAGGATGGACAAAGCCTATGTGATGGCCGGCATCTCCGGCCTCGATTACGACGATTTCAAGATGTCGGACGACTTCACGCCGATCAGGGTTCCGCCGGGATTCCGGGGGTACTACGAGGACGGGAAACGAAGGGACAACTCCGATATGGAAAGCATCGCCGGCTCGTTCAAGGTGGGCTTCATGCCCGCAGAGGGCCATGAGTACGCCATCGGCGTCCAGCACACGAATAGTGAGAGGGGGCTCCCGGTCAACGTGCAGCCGACCGAGCGGCAGCGCTTCTGGAGGTTCACCGAATGGGAAAAGACGACCTATTACTTCATTGGAGACAGCAAGATAACGGACCACTTGACGGCCAATACGCGCCTTTACTACGACACCTATTACAATGTCCTGGACTCCTACGACAGCCCCTCCTACGACTCGCAAAACATGAAATACGCGTTTCACAGCACCTATGACGACTACACCCCGGGAGGGTCCTTTACCCTCAGAACGACCTACATCCCGCGAAACAAGCTGAGCTTCGCCTTCCATTACAAGAAGGACGTCCACGAGGAGCAGGACGACATCGTCACGCCCTGGGAGCGCTATGAAGCCGAGACTTATTCCTACGGCCTCGAAGACGCCATAGCCCTCGCCGACCGCCTGGACTTGGTCCTCGGGGTCAGCTATGACGTTCAGAAGACCAAGTACGCCAACGGGGGGCCTCTGCGGGACGACGATGACGTGTTCAACCCCATGGGCGGTCTGGTCTACACGCTCGAGGACGCCACGAAGTTCCACGGCTCCGTGGCCAGCAAGAGCCGCTTCCCCACCTTGAAAGAGCTCTACTCCTCCCTGCTCGGGACGGCAACCCCCAATCCCAACCTCGAAAAGGAGGAGTCCGTCAATTACGAGATCGGCGTGGAGCGCCCCCTGCCGTGGAAGAGCAGCGCGTCGCTGGCGCTCTTCTACGCGGACGTCGACAACCTGATCGTGCAAACGACACGCCAGGGAAACGATTTTTATGACAACATCGGCAAGGCCAGGCATCAGGGCCTCGAACTCGGGTTCAAATCGGAGTTCCTGGCTAACAACACCCTGGAAGCCCACTACACCTATCTCGATGCAGAAAACCGGTCACCGGACCGGGTCAGCGACCATCTCCCGGAAGCCCCGGAGCACCAGATCTATCTGAGCGACCTGTACCAGGCCAACGAGTGGCTGTCCTTCTTCACCAAGATCCAGTACAACGCCGGTCAATGGGAGGAAAAGTCCAACAACGAGTGGGTCGAACTCGGCAGCTACTGGCTCTTCGATCTGAAGGCCATGGCCGAAATCAGCAAGTTCCTGGTGGCCGAGGTGGGCGTCCGGAACCTGTTCGATGAAAATTACGAGACCGGCTACGGCTTTCCAAGGGAAGGCAGGACCTTCTTCTGCGGATTGCGCGGGACTTTCTAGACGGAAGTGTGCAGAAGGAGCACGCAGAACTGGGGGAGGTTTTGCCTTTTGCTCGGACAAGACCTTCCCCCTTGTTTTCCACAAAGCGTATACGAACATGCCAATTTTTCTCAACCAACAACTTGCCTCCATTCTGCTCAGCGCTTTGCTGGCGATCTGCATCGTTTGCCTGCCGGTTCTCCCCGCTGCGGCCAAGGATAAAATCGTCCAGAGCGACAGCGACAAAGACGGAAAAATCGACCAGGTCGCCCATTTCGACAAAAAGGGAAAACTATCGAAGCTGGAGGTGGACACCAACGGCGACGAAGTCATGGATCGCGTCCAATACTACAAAGATGGACGGATCGTCAGGGTCGAAGCCGACCGGAACTCCGACGGAAAAGTGGACCGTTGGGATTATTTCGAATCCGAAAAGCGGGTCAGGCACGAAAGCGCGTCTCTCCAAACAGGCCGTCTGGAGCAGGTGATCGAATTCGACGGAAATGAGCGCCCTCTGACCATCCGTAAGGACACCACGGGGGACGGCTCATTCGACACGGTTTACCAGTACGAGGCGGGCCAACTCGCCTCCGTGACCAAGGACACGAACAAGGACGGCAAGATCGACGTCTGGGAGTTCTTCCAAGCCGAGAAGCCCGTGGAAAGGCGCGCTGACACCAATGGCGACGGCCGGGTGGATGAAATGATCTTCTATGGCGCCGACGGCCTGCCGTCCGAAAGCCGGCACGGGATCTACGCCCCAGGCAAGGCGGAGACGGTGCGGACGTACCTCCGGGGGAATCTGCAGGAGCAGCGGAAGGACCTGGACCATGACGGCCGTTTCGAAGCCCTGATGACCTTCAGGAACGGAGAACCCCTCGAGGAAAAGAAGGACACCAACGGCGACGGCCTTATCGATGTGGTGACACGCTATCAGAAAGGAACCCCCGCCAGGCAGGAAAAAGACACGAACTTCGACGGGGTTATGGACGTGTTTCTCCAGCTCGACCGGAACGGACTCCCCCAAACCATCGAGGAAGACACCCGCCATCAGGGCCGAATCGACCGGGTCACCTTTCTCGAACGGGGCCTCCCCGGCCGAATGCTCTACGACACCGAAAATGACGGCTTCAAGGACACGGAAACCCTCTTCAAAGGGGGGAAGCCTTCCTTGCAGAAAGTCGACAGAAACAAGGACGGGAGGACCGACGCGACCATTTGGTTCGACGATCAAGGCCGAAAGGAGAAGGTGGAAAACGATTCGGACCTGGACGGCAGGATCGATGCCTGGGAGTACTACGAGAAGGGTGAACTGGTGAAGCTCGAGCGGGACGAAGCGGGCGAAGGCTCGATCACCTCCAGGGTCTTTTTCAAGAAGGGGCGGAAGTTCAAAAGCCAGGAAGACCGGGACCGGGACGGCTTCTTCGAGACGGTCCAATGGTTTGAGCAATCCCCCTGGTCCCGGGTCATCGAGGTGGACGCCAACCGCGACGGCACCGCAGAGGCGCGCTACTGCTACCAGGGGGATATCCTCAGGCTCAAGGAACTGGACGAGGACGGCGACGGCGGGCTGGACCTGCGTGAACACTTCGACGAACGGGGCAAACTCGTGAAGAGTGAAGAAAACGACGGCGGTTCAGGAGCCCTCGACCTCACGTGGTTCTACGACGATGCCGAACAGGCCGTGAGGGCCGAAAAGGACCGCGACGGGGACGGCAAGGTCGATATCTGGTACCACTATGAAAAGGGAAGCCTTTCCCTGCTCGAGGAGGACACCAACGCCGACGGCAAACCGGACCTCTGGGAGGAGTACGACGAAGCGGAGGCGCTGGTGCGCCGCTCGAAGGACTATAATCTGGACGGGCGTCCCGACGTTTTCGAGGAGCCATAGGCCGGATTGGAAACCGGGTTGCACCGGGACGTTCGGATCTACTTTCCATGCTCAACAAGGCTTTTTTGCCGATTTCGGCGTCAACTTGAAGGCAGCGTGGCGACGCTGCGCGGCTTTTCGCCGGCAGGCTGTCTGCCGGCCGGATCGGAGGATCTCATGATCGAATTTCTTCAGAAGGGCGGCATCCTTGTGGCGCCCATCCTCTTCTGCTCCGTTTTGGGGCTTGCGATCTTTCTCGAGCGCCTGATCCGGTTTGCACGACTGAACATCGCCGGGGATGGATTTCTCGAGAAACTGACCCATTACATGAGAAACGGTGAAAATCACCAGGCCTACGAACTCGCCGAGTCGAGCGGCACCCCCCTCGGGCGCATCCTCGTCCAGGCCATGGAGGTGAAAGATCAAGGCAGGGAGACGATCGAGACGGTCATCAACCATGCCACCGATGAGGAAATCCGGACGCTCTCGCGGAACATTCAGGCCCTGGCGACCATCGGCAACGTGGCGCCGCTCCTGGGCCTTCTCGGGACGATCCTCGGCATGATCAAGGCGTTCATGGTCATCCAGCAGATGGGCGGCAAGGTCAATGCCTCCGTGCTGGCCGGCGGCATCTGGGAGGCCATGCTCACCACCGCCCTCGGGCTCGCCGTGGCCCTGCCGACGATGGTCGCACACAGCTACCTCATCTCCCGCGTCGACACCTTCGAGGCCAAGCTTCAGAACGGGACGGTCGCGTTCATCAAGGCGCTCACGCGAAAATCATCCTAGGAGGACGATCATGTTGAACCGCCCCAGACGCAGGAACCAGAGCGGGGTGCAGATCCCCCTCACCTCCCTCATCGACATCGTTTTCCTTCTCCTGATCTATTTTCTGCTCACCACGAACTTCCTGGTCGAAGAAGGGATCAAGATCAAGCTTCCACAGGCCAAAGCGGCGGCCCCGCAGACCGAGGAGGTCATCACCGTCTACGTCGACCCGGAAGGAAGGGCCTACATCGGGACCGAGGAGGTGTCGCTGGCCGCCCTTTTCGACCGGTTGAAGGCGATCATCGGCACGAGTGAAGACAGCCTCGTCGTGGTCCGGGCAGACCGCACCGTGGTCCTGAACAAGGCGGTGAAGGTCATGGACATCGCCAAAGCGGCGGGGGCAGGCAGGCTTTGCCTTGCCACGGAAAAGGATCTCTAAAGATCGGACGATGACGAACTCGATACCCCTTGTCGGGAAAAAGAAGAAGCCCAATTGGCTCCTGAGAAGCCTCATCCTGGTTTCCCTCGGGGTTCATACCATCCTTTTTTTCCATATCGCCGGCATTTACAGATCGAGTGTGCTCGAGTACATCGAACTGACCGTCCAGGACATCCCCAAGTCGATCACCCGCCACATCCCCCGCCCCCGTCTCAGGCCCCCGCCGCCCGAACCCAGGGATCTGCAGAAGCCGACAGTCCAACACCGTCCCATCCCCTCCGTCGCACCGATGAAGATGGAGCCCGTGGACACCCAGGCGCCGGACAGCCTGGTCGAGCGCATTGCGGTCCCCCGGGTGCCCGGAGCGCCTTCCGTCCGTGTCGATCGATGGGCCTCCCCGGTCATTGAAGAGCCGTCCCCTGGATTTAGCAGTCATGCCAGCTATCTCGAAATCGTCCGGCTCAAGATCGAACGGCAGAAGAAATACCCCGAGGCCGCCAAGGCGATGCAGATCCAGGGCCGGGTGAAAGTGACATTCGTGATCACCCTCGATGGGAATATCCGAGACCTCGAGATTGTGGAATCCTCGCGGCACGCCGACCTGGATACGGCCGCCCTTCGGGCGGTCCGTGAGGCAGCCCCGTTCCCGAAGCCCCCGGCAAGCCTCTTCACCCGGGAGATCCCGCTGGTGTTCACCGCGGTCTTCGAACTGATCTGAACCGGGGAATGCCATTCGAGAAAAGAGCGCGCGGTTCACCGATTTCACAAAAAGGCGCACACCGTTGATGAAAAGAAGCTAGAGGCCAGTGCTTTCATGAACCGAAAATCCACAGAGAGCTTCAATCATGGCACCAAGAAGAATTCTGAAGGGCTTCAGCCGAATCAACTGAACGACATGAATCTACTTTGCATCGGAGGCAACGGGATGGTGTACCACATTCGAAGATTTCGGAGATATATCGTCATTGCGATAGTTTTTCTGTTCTGCCTGCAGCCTTCGGTCTGTCCGGCCGAAGACCCTGCCGCGCCGGCCCCCGATCTGGATCGCATCCTGAAGCGTATCGAAGCCTATACGCCGGACCCAAGATACCCGGACGACCCGTTCATCCTCGTGACGCTGCGCGAAGCCGTGGCGGGCAAGCAGGAAGGGAGCGGCGGAGTAGGCGCCTGCCTGGTGATGGAGGGCACGGGGGAGATCGTCGAACGAGGCCACAACAGGCAATACTCGCCGCACTTCCGAAGCGACCTGCACGCCGAGATGGACCTCTTGAACCGCTTCGAGAACCGCCGCAACATCCAGAGGAACGTTGACGGCACATCCCAGAACCCAAGGCAGGTGGACGGTTTGGTGCTTTACAGTTCCTTCGAGCCATGCCCCATGTGCCTCACACGGATCATCAACGCCGGCATCAAAAAGACGCTTTATGCCGTACCGGACCCCATGGGGGGCATGTGCAGCAGGATCAACCAACTCCCGCCCTTCTGGAGCGAGATGGCTCGAGGCCGCTACTACGGCCCGGCCGCCTGCTCTCCCGAACTCAAGAAAATCGCCATCGAGCTGTTCGGCCACTATGCAGCGCGCATGACCGCAACGGAGTGACATTGCCTGCCGTGGGAAGCATTCTCTTCAGACGGCGCTCCCCGACCGGCCTTCCGGCCAGTCCTGAGATACACGGCAAACCTACGGATTTGACAACATCTCGAGCAGCGCTTCGACACCTGGGCAAAGGCAGGGATCACCTGCCACACGATGGAGAGTTCCTCGCACGACACGCCGCCCCCCGGCCGATGCCGCGCAGAAATGCGTTGCTTTACAATTCAGCGGTGTTGGGCTACCTTCGATGTGGAAACATGCACCGGCACAGCGCGAGCGGTGTGTCGGGCCTATTGGGTGCACAGGAGGGCGGATCCTTCCACCGGCACGGAGGACATCATGGCTGCCATCACCCTTGAAACGATCCGGGAGGCGGCTCGGGCCATCAACGAGCATATCACCCGGACGCCCTGCGCCCCATCCCGGACGCTTTCGGAGATCACCGGCGCCCAGGTGTTCATCAAGTTCGAAAACCTGCAATTCACCGGATCCTTCAAGGAGCGGGGCGCCCTCTTCAAACTCTTGAGTCTGACCCCGAGCGAGCGCAGTGCGGGCGTCATCGCGATGTCGGCGGGCAACCACGCCCAGGCCGTCGCCTACCACGCCCGCCGGCTCGGGATACCCGCCGTCATCGTCATGCCCCGCTTCACCCCGCACGTCAAGGTCGAGCATACAAAGCGGTTCGGTGCCGAGGTCATCCTCCACGGGGAAGACCTCACCGAAGCCGGCGAGTTCGCAAGCACGACGGCTGCACGCCGGGGGCTTCACCTCATTCACCCCTACGACGACGAAAGGATCATCGCAGGCCAGGGGACCGTCGCCCTGGAGTTCCTCGAGGCGCAGCCCGCCCTCGAGTGCCTGCTGATTCCGGTCGGAGGCGGGGGGCTCATCGCCGGCAACGCCCTGGCTGCAAAGGCCATCAATCCGGCCATCCGTGTATTCGGGGTGCAGACGGCGCGCTATCCTTCCATGCGGCAGGCCCTTGCAGGCGAGCCCATCCGCTGCGGACGTTCGACCCTCGCCGAGGGGATCGCCGTCAAATCACCGGGTCGCCTCACCCTGCCGATTATCCGGGAGTCTGTGGAAGAGATCCTGCTGGTCGATGAAAACGATATAGAAAAAGCGGTCCTCCTGTTCCTGGAGGTGGAAAAAACGGTCGCGGAAGGCGCCGGCGCCGCCGGGCTCGCAGCGCTCCTCGCAAACCCGGAGCGCTTCCGGGGCCTCCGGGTAGGCCTGGTCCTCTCGGGCGGGAACATCGACCTCATGGTGCTTTCCACCATCATCCAGCGTGGTCTGGTCCGCACCGGCCGGCTCGGACGACTCACCGTCGAACTCGCCGACTCGCCCGGTTCTCTGGCGGAGGTCACGGCCGTCCTCGGACGGCTGGAGGCGAACATCGTCGAAGTCCTGCATCAACGGACCTTCGTCAGCCTCCCCCTGCAGTCGGCGGAGGTGGAGTTCATCCTCCAGACACGGGGGCTTCCCCACATGCGCGCGGTGGTCGAAGGTCTCCGGGCGGAGGGCATCGAGGGCCATTGGGTGGAGCAGCAGGCGGACTGAGGCCGGGCGGAGGCTCTTCTCTGAAGACCCTGCCAGGTCAGTGGAATCGCCTCTTCCGGCTGCAAGGCGCGGCCGAGCCCTCACCGTGAGGTGGATCCTTTGCCGCTCACCGGATAGAAGGCCGACAAAAGAATCACGGATAGAAAACTGTCCGTCAGGATGTTCATCCCGACGGAACCTCCCTGGAATGGGCGAATGGCATGTGTGATAATCCACAGAGAGGGCCAGCCATAACGGATCGAATGCAGGCTGATAGGAAGTCAATTACAGAAGAAGCTGATTCCGGGATGTCTTTCCGGCCTTTCCTGATATCGCTCCAGACGCAAGCAGACTTACGGCATCCACATCGCGATCGACACGCCCGCCGCAGCGGCGACGGTCAGCGGCAGGCACACGCGCCAACCCATACTCCTGTGCCCGACGACCAGGGCCATCACCCCTTTGACCATCGAGTTGACCGCGGCGGCGATGACGATGCCCATCGCGGCAACCGGCACATCCAGCCCCTGCTGGCTCATGCGCGTCAGCGACAGGGTGATCGCGTCCACATCGGCAACTCCGGAAGCAGCCGCGAGGGCCCATATCCCCGCCTCCCCGAACCATTCCGTGAACGCCTTCCCCATCAGCATCACACCGGCGAGCAGAGCGCCGAACGTGAGGGCCGATTTCAGTTCGAGCGGGTTGCGGAGGGACCGCCCCGCATCCTCTTTCACATCGGTCGATTTGAAGAGACACAGTGCGGCCGGTCCATAGATGACCAGGGACATCACCAGCGCCGGCATCAGCAACGGTTTGAAGAGAGGGGGGTGAATTCCGCCGGCTACGAGCACCATGCGCGGGAACATCGTACCGCAGGCGACGAGGGTCCCACCGGCGAGGACCGTCGCGAATTCCGGTCGTGCGGATGAAAGGCGGGCAAAATTGAGCGTCAGGGCTGTGGAAGAGGCCAGACCCCCGAAAACGCCGGCAAAGGCCGACCCTCGACGGGGGCCGCCCACCCGGATGGCGAAATACCCGGCGAAGGAAATCGCCGCGACCAGGACCACCATCCACCAGATGACATAGGGATTCAATATCCGCCACGGTCCGAAGCCCCGGTCGGGCAGCAGCGGCAAAAGGACGACGGAGATGAGAAGCAGTTTGACGCCGGCCGTCAGCTCGTTTTCGCGCAGGGCGCCCAGCCAGCGGTGCAAAACGCCCTTGTGGCTCAAGAGGAGCGCCGCAATGACCGCGCAGGCCGCAGCGATCACCATCTGGCCGGAGCCTGCCAGGGCCCCGAAGACAAAGGTCAGCAGGCCCGCGATCTCGCTGGTGATGCCGGCATCCTTGTTCTGCCTGAGGTTGGCGATGTAGACCGCCGCCATCAGCCCGGCCAGACCGAGGAAAAGGATCCCGATCAGGAGGGGCCCATGGGCGAGGCCCAGCAGACCGCCCCCGCCGCCAAGGAGACCGATCAGGGCAAAGGTCCGCAGCCCCGCCACCCGCTCGCCCTCCTGGGCCTCCCGGCCCTGCCAGCCCCGCTCGATTCCGATCAGAAGCCCGATCGCCAATGCGACGCCCATCCGCAAAAACGGACCATACTGAGCTTCCATCGCTCAAACCCTCCTTGCTGCGAAGCTCCCATCAGGACGCGGCGAGCGCATTATGCAGACCCATGGGATCAACCGGTTGCGCGGACTTCTGACAGAGCATCCCTCTTCCCCCCTCGATTACCTCGGCCGCTATTCTCCTGCGGCGGCACGGTCAGCCAGCACCAGAGCCGAGTCCCGGCGGATGCGTCCGGCCGGGATGGAGGCGTCGCCCTCCAGCAGGCGTTTGAGCATCGGGGCCTTTTCGGCCCCTGTCACGATCCACAAGATCTCCCGTGAGCGGTTGAGCAGCGGGTAGGTCAAGGTCATCCTGGGCCGTCCCTGGTACGCCCCCGTCACGGCCACATCCCGATCCAAAACCTGCAGCACGGGATCTCCGGGCACCAAGGACGCCGTGTGCCCGTCGGATCCGAGGCCCAAATGAACGAGATCGAGGACGGCGGGCGTTCCCGTGATGTCCTGAAGCGTTTGGGCATAGCATTCGGCCGCAGCCGCCAGATCGGGGTACTCCACCGGCATGGGGTGGATCCGGCCTTCGTGCAGATTTGCGCGTTCAAGAAGGCATTCCCGCAGATGCGTCAGGTTCCGGTCCGGATGCCCAGCAGTCGCAACCCGCTCGTCCACCTGCACGACATGGACCTTTTCCCAGGGGACCGTCTCGTCAGCCAGGGCGCGGAGCATGGCCCACGGGGATTTCCCTCCGCTCAAAGCCATGACAAACACGCCGCGAGCGGCAATGGCATCCCGCGCTCTTTCTGCGAGGAATGCCGCCGCTCTCTTTGCAACCGCCTCGGTGTTCGAAAGCACTTCGATTCGCATGGACCTGCTCCTGCAGATTCTCCCGCAGCGAAAGCCCGGGCCGGCCGGACCGTCTTGACCTCCTTCAACGAACCGGCTACCGTAAAAGCGGTATGGCTGCGCGGCGGGGCTCGACTCGCTCCAAGGCTACCGTTCGCTTCGTTGAGATCTTGTTTTCGGTTGAGTGACACCTCCTGTCACCCGTCGGACCCCGGCAGCAAGCCTCCCCGGGTGCGGATCATTTCTGCGGCAGCATTGCCTCGCAGGCTTTTCGGCACCCACTGTAAAAGGGTCGAGACGGCGCTGCACACCCGTGTAAGCGGACGTCGTTTTCGTCCGCGCAGAGGGCGAGCCACCAACGGACCATCCAGCAGCATCGCTCCCCTGAGGATTCCCTGCGTCCACCAGGGCCGGAAGAACGAAGGGAAGTCAGACGGATGATGGGATCTTTCGAAATCGGACCTTTGGAGTCGCTCGGCATCCTGCTTCTGTGCGGTTATTTCAGCGGCCGGCTCGCCAACCGGCTCAGGTTTCCGCGCGTCACCGGCTACATCGCGGCGGGGATCCTCCTGAGCCCGTCTGTCAGCGGAATCATCCCCGCTGAACTGACACAAACAAGATTATCCATCATCAACGATATCGCCCTCGCTGTCATCGCCTTTTCCATCGGCGGAAGCCTGATATTTTCAAAGCTCAAGCTGCTCGGGAAAAAGATCTTCATCATCAATCTGACCGAAGCCCTCGGGGCCTTCTGCGTGACGTTCACCCTGCTTGCGCTCCTGAGCCCCTCTATTTTCCAGTTGAACCACTTCTCGGGGTCGTCTGCAGAAGTCTATCTGCCGTTCGCGCTCATCATTGCGGCGGTTTCCGCCGCCACGGCCCCCGCCGCCATCATGGCCATCGTGCACGAATACAAGGCCAGAGGACCGCTGACCACCACGCTCCTGGGCGTCGTAGCCTTGGATGACGCCATGGCGATCATCCTTTATGCCTTTGCCTCCACCGCAGTCCAGGCGTTGACGCAAGCAGGAGGCCCGTCCCTGTACAGAATGGCTGCGGAGCCTGCGCTGACCATCTTCGGCTCCATCGCCTTGGGGGCACTGCTGGGATTTCTGCTCAGTCTTATGGCACCCCGGATCAATAAGAAGGAATCCCGCTTGATCGTGCTTTTGGGAACCACCTTCCTTTGCTCGGCCATCGCCGCGCACTTGGGCCTTTCCCCCCTCCTGGCCTGCATGATGGTTGGATTCCTTGTCGCCAACACGGCCAGGCACAGCGGTCGGCTTTTTCAGGCCCTGGAGGATGTCGAGGAGCCGATTTTCGTCCTCTTTTTCAGCCTCGCCGGGGCTCATTTCGACTTCACTGTCATCAAAACGGCCGGAGCGATAGGCTTCCTGATCCTCTTGTGCCGTTTCGCGGGCAAGTTTTTTGGGACAAGACTGGGGGCAGGGCTTTCGCATGCCCCATCCGTTGTCAAAAGATATCTCGGATATGGTCTCCTTCCCAGCGCAGGCGTCACCCTGGGGCTGATCTTCATGGCCCGGTCACTCGTGCAGCCACCGGTGTTCGAGATGATGGTCAATGCGGTGCTTGCTTCAGTCATCCTGAACGAACTGGTGGCTCCTCCGCTGGTCAAATACGCCCTGAAAGCGGCAGGCGAAGCTGTTGAGGCAAGCCATGAAAATAAAAGAGATTCTTGAAACGATAAAAGAAAGGGACATCCCTCTTGTGATGGAAGACGACACCATCCAGGAAGTCCTTCAAAAGATGCTGAAGCATCCTCATACCCGCCTGATCTATGTCGTGGATGTGGACGGAAAATGCCAAGGCATCATATCACTGGGAGCATTGATCCGGCATCTTTTTGCACACGGCTTCGAGCCAGTCGTTCATACCCGGTTTTTGATACCCATGATCACCTCCGAAACAGCGAGGCACATTATGGACACAGGGGTGGTCTATGCTTCCAGGGAGGATGCTATCGAAGCCGTTATCAAGCGTATGATCCAATCAGGGATAAAAGAAATTCCCATTCTCGATGCAGAAAAAAGGATCATTGGGGATGTCACGATGCTCGATCTGCTGAAATATGAGCACCTGGATCAGGTATAAGAAAGGTCGCTCCCAACCCCCCTTCCAGGAAGCGGCTGCCCCATGCCTGACTGAACAAGGCCGTGGCCGCCTCGCCGGTGCAGTGACTCGGCGCAACCTTTTCGACTCCAAGGGTCTCGAGACGCGCAATGATCTCCCGGATCTCCTCCCGAGAAGCTCCCCCGAGATGGAAGCCACCCATCAAAAGGGTGATCTTTTTGCCCCTGAGCCGGGCGGCAGCCGCCGCGATGCGATCGATCCCCGGATGGGCGCAGCCGGTAATCACCACCAGCCCGCTCTCCGTCTCCAGGATCATGGCCTGTTCGGCGATGCCATCGGGAAGGGCCCCCGTCGTATAAACGCCTTTTGCGACCGTGTCACCGGCGGCTACCGCCTTTACAACCCCTCCCCTGCCGGCGATCCAGTGCTTGAAGGTCTGCGGGAATTCGGTCGGTACGATGACCGGCACCCCGGATCGTTGACCGAGGATCGCATCGAGTCCTCCGGTATGATCCCCGTGCATGTGAGAGAGAAAAACGGCATCGACGCGTTTCGGATCCAGACCGAGCTTTTGCATATTGCCGGTCAATATCCCGCCGTCCCCCCCGGTATCGAACAGGATGTTCCCGCCCGGGCCTTCGACGAGGCAGGAGAAGCCCCAGCCCGTGGTGAGCCCGGGAACCTGAGGGACGTTGTTGAAAACGACGGTGATGCGCAGCGGAACGTGCTCCGCTGAGGCTGGATCAGCGGCGCCTTGCGCGACAAGGAGGGTCGCCGCCAATGGAAAAACCCATCGGCAAAACAGATTCCCGGACATATCGCTCCCCCTTTGCCACCTCAGGAATCAGGTCAAACGATCATCCTCCCCTTTTTAGTCAAGATTCGGCTTCCTTTGCAAGAAAATCTTCAATACGAGCCCGAATGGCATCTCGGAGCCTGCGAACGCCGGAGAGGATCTCTTCGCGTGTCCCGGTGAATGTGGACGGATCGGGGAAGGGCCAATGCAGGCGGTTCTGTATACCTGGAAAAAGCGGGCATTTTTCCTCCGTCTCTTTCTCGCAGACAAATATAACGTAACTGTACAGCCGGCCTTTCCTGAAGAATTCAAAGACGCCGTCGGTTTTCTTTCCGCTCAGATCGTAGCCGAGTTCCTGCATCGCCTCGACGACATACGGATTGATATCCCGCGGTTCAAGCCCGGCACTTTCCGCTTCGAAGCGGCCTTTCCCAAGATCATTCAAAAACGCCTCCGCCATCTGGCTTCGTGCTGAATTGTGCGTACACACAAAAAGAACGCGTTTTGCCCTCATAAAAAATCCACCTCTCCAAGGATGCGATTCAACCGATGCGTCAGACAAGCCGATTTCGACCGATTGCTGAAAATCAGCCCTTTGCCGATCTGATCCCAGAGCCAGGATCCGATGCTCCTCGCGATACGACATGGGCATCGGGTCTCGTGCCCCTGATCGCTTCGGTGATTCTCGCCGTCAAATGTTAGAAAATGGTTATGCCGCGGAAAGAGATGCAAAAAATGGGGAAAAATACGGATTTATTTTCGGCAGGCAAGCGTTTATCCTCTTGACATGCGGTGCATGACAAGGATAACTGCTTTGGAGCCTGGACAGCGGCAGGCGCCGGAACAAACACCATCCAAAAGACCAGGAGGAAAAGATGCGGAATCGAAGACGTTTTTCATGCAGGACGGCTTGCCTTTTCATTCTTTCGGCCCTCATCCTGGCGGCCGCCCCCTGCCGCGGGACCGCCGAGGCCGGCAAGGTCAGGGATTTTTCAGCCCGGCAGGTGATCATCGCCCCTGACGGAAAGGTCGAACAGGCCGGCGAACTGTTTATGAGTGAAGGCAAGATGCGTATGCAGACCTTCACCGCTCAATCCCCCGAAGGCATTACGATCATCGTCCGGCAGGACAAAAAACTGCAGTGGATGCTCAACACGCACGACAAGACCTATTTCGAGCGTCCCCTGGATGAAAACGAATTCAAGCAGCTGATGAAGAGCCACGTGGAAGAGCAAAGCGTCAAGGAACTCGGCACCGAGACGGTCAACGGCTATGAATGCAAGAAGAAGGAGATGGTCGTCACCGTCAACGTCATGGGACGCACCATGACCTCGAAATCCATCGTCTGGATCTCCGACCAGTTCGACATCCCGCTCCGTACGCGCAATGAAGACGGCACCATAACCGAAATGCGGGAGATCAAGGAAGGCGAACAACCCGGCGGCCTTTTCGAGGTGCCCGGAGGCTATCGCAAAGTCGCCAACATGATGGAGCTCTTCCCGATTGAAGAGGAAGGAGAAGAGGCGCCTCCGGGGCAGGGCTTCAAGATCCCGGATGAACTCAAGGATAAGCTGCCCAAAGGCTTCAAGATGCCCCCCATCCCGCAGCAGTAGAGGCCGACCATGCCGAGCGACCCCGCCGTCATCCTGAAACCGGGCAAGGCGAAGGCCCTGCAGAACCGCCATCCCTGGGTCTTCTCCGGGGCCGTGGCGGCATGGCCTGAATCGGGCGAAGCCGGCGGGCTCGTGCGGGTCCTGAGCCATGACGGCCGGTTTCTCGGCCGGGGCTACCTGAACCGCCGCTCCCAGATCAGCGTCCGCATCCTCACGTTCGATCCGGAGGAGGCCATCGACGCCGATTTCTGGCTGAACCGCCTGGACCGTGCAGCAGCGCTCAGGCAGGCTCTCATGGCCTCCTCGGAGACCGACATGCTCCGGCTCATCCACGCCGAGGGAGACGGGCTTCCGGGGTTGATCGTCGACCGCTATGGGGACTGGCTGGCCGTGCAGTTCCTGACGCGCGGGATGGACTCCCGAAAGGCCCTCCTCACTGAACTTCTCAACCGCCGGTTTGAACCGGCGGGCATCTGGGAGCGAAGCGACGCAGGCGTCCGCCGGCTGGAGGGGCTCGGCTCCGAAAGCGGTCTGCTGTCCGGCGAACCCCCGCCGGAGCGTCTGGTCCTGCAGGAGGAGCGCATCCGCTTTGCGGTTGACATCCGCAAAGGGCACAAAACCGGTTTCTATCTCGACCAGCGTGAAAACAGGCTCAAGGCCAAACGCTGGTTCCATTCCCTCGGAGAAGGTACGCTCTTGAACGCCTTCAGCTACACGGGCGCCTTCGGCATCTGCGCACTCGCGGCCGGGCTGTCGCACGTCACCCACATCGACAGTTCCGCCGCCGCCTTGGAGCTCGCATCGGAAAACGCGCGGATCAACGGTTTCGATCCGGGATCCCGCACGACCGCCGTTTCCGGAGACGTCTTCCAGGTCCTGAGGACCTTTCGGGACGAACGGCGGCGATTCGATGCCGTCGTCCTGGATCCGCCCAAACTCGCCTCGAACCGCGGGCAGATCCTCCCGGCCTCCCGCGGCTACAAGGACCTGAACCTCCTCGCCATGCAGCTTCTCCGGCCGGGTGGTCTGCTGGTGACCTTTTCCTGCTCGGGCCTCATCAGCCCCGATCTTTTTCAGAAGATCCTTTTTGCCTCCGCGCTCGACGCAAACCGCAGCGTCCAGATCCTCGACTGGCTCAACCAGGCCCCGGACCACCCCGTCCCGCTCTATTTCCCCGAGGCCCACTATTTGAAGGGGTTCGTCTGCAGGGTGAACTGACAGCGCAAAGATGGAACCGATCTATTGTTGTCCTGCAAAAACGGATCTGCCCCCTTTCTCTGATCTCACGATGAATGCAACGATTTTTCCTCTCAATCTCCGCAGTTTTCGCCGTGCCACCTCTCCATGTGGCGTTTATGCCTCTCGAGATACGACCCGGGCTCATAGAAAGTGTCATAGAACTCCAGGTCGAGATGGTGCGCCTGCAGATAGGTGATCAGGAAGATCGACGGGACGGTTCCGGGGAACTTCCCGAAGGTGTCGAAGACATACTGCGCCTGGAGCGCGACGCACTCCCTGAAGGCCTCATCGTGCACCTGGGCGGACGATCTGACCCTTCGCGAATCCCTCGAGGGCCCCGGGAGACGCAGAATCACGAATTACTTCTCGAGGCGCACGGCAACAGGCGCGGATTTCGTAATCGTATTGAATACCGGAGAGTATTTCTGGGCCATCAGCACGAGTTCTTCCTTCTTGTCGTCCGGGATATCTGCATCGATCTTGAAATAAACCCGGATCTCCTGATATCCGACCGGAACGCTTTCCGATATTCCCAGGAAACCGCGCAGGTCGAGGTCCCCTTCATATCTGGATTCAACCGCCTTCACCTTTACGCCCCTGGCTGCAGCGTGGGCGACCAGGCTCGTCGTCAGGCAGCCCGACAACGCCACGAGTAGATATTCCACGGGGTTGCTTCCCTTGTTGCCGCCCAGCAAGACCGGCGGCTCGTCAATTTCGAAAACGGCCTCATCACGGGTGTTGTCCTCTGCGCCGGCCCCGTAGAAGTCCTTGACAAAACCCTGGTTGTAGGTGCCGTCTACCCACCGATTCTTCGCACGGAACTTGAATTTCGCGATATCCGGCTTTTGCTTGATGAGTTCGATGGTCTCGAAAAGCCGCCCTGTATCGATGCCATTGACGATCTTCCCACCTTCATTTCCAGTTCCCATTTTCCCTACCTCCTATGCTTGAACGTCCGTGGATCATTGAACCCTGGGAATCCTGCCTGCCTTTCATTCTTCCCGGCTGGCCTTTCCGAAAATCGGCGTCTCGAAAGAATTGAAACACGGGCATACTGAAGACATTCGCAACGGCTGAAGATGGGAGCACTTCTCCCTTTTGTGCGCCTGCAGCGATATCACTTTGCGACAGTCACGGCGAGTTTCGCCGGAACGGTCTTGCCGTCCGGGCTTTCAACGCTGACCACATCGAGAATCGATACACGCGAGGCTTCCGCACCCCCATCGGCCACAATGGCGGCCTTCACGGCCGAGGCCCGGATCTCCGCGAGGGTGGTGAGGGCTTGAGGACCGAGTTCCATCGCGTCAAGGATCTTTTCATACAGCGTTTTATAAAAAGGAGCCCACGACACCTCCCTCGACGCGCGCTTCTCGGACGGTTTACCCTCTTCGGCCGCCCGCTTGAGCCCCTCTTCAAAAGCCTCTTCGAGCCTGCGCAACTCCTCCTTCGTGTGATGAAGCAGAAAGCGTCTTTCCAAGGCGCCCTGGACCTCCCGCTCATGGAAAACCACCGGACCGGGCTCTTCACCGGGCTTCAGCACGATCCCGCTCTCCGCTGCCATTTCCCGGCGCAGCATCGCCTCCTTGATGGCCCGCCCATCGACCGCCGGATCGTATGCACCCTGTATCTCCAGGGCCAACTGCGGCCTCTTGGCGAGCGCCTCGGCCAAGTGAACGAGTTTTTCCAATTCCGGCGGCGGCACCGTGGAAGACCCCGCCGCAAACAGGACCTTGTCGAGGTCCTCTTCCTTAGCGCCGATCAGGTTCCCCAGGATCCGGAACGGGGCTGTGGCGGCCTTGGTGATCACGTTGACGAGGGCCTTCCAGATCAAGCTCCCGTATTTGAATTCGGGGTCGTCCAGGTTGCCCCGGACCGGCAGCCCGAGGTCGATCCTGCCCCGCGAATCCTTGAGCAGCGCGATGGCGAGCTCGAGGGGCAGGCTGGGCGCCTCGGAGTCCTCAACGCGGCCGCCAAGGGTCAACTGATCGATGACGACCTGATTTTCCCCCATCAACTGGCTGTCCTCGATGGCGTATTCGAGATCGAGCGACAGTTTGCCGGATTGGATCCGATACCCGGCGAACGTGGCGGAATAGGGGGTGAGGTTGCTCATGGACACGTTCTTGAAATCGAGGGTCACGTGGGTGGAGGTCTTCGGGCTCGAGGGCATGATCGTCCCCCCGATCTTCACCGTGCCGTATTCATCGACCCGCCCGGCAAGCTCGATGTCCGCCTCGCTTTCTCGGGCGCTCGAGATCCCGGTCACCACCCCGTCGAGCTCGTGCATCAATGCCGAGAACTGCGGTTTGAGGCTCAAATCGGCGAATGCGAGCGTTGCCCCCTGCAGACGGACACGGTCCACCTGGAACTGGAAGCCTTCGCCCCCGCCCGGTCCCTGCGGAGCCGGAGCGCCCGCTTCGGAAGCGCCCTCCGCCCGCGCCCTGAGCGCCGACAGGTTCGTGCTCTTGTCCTCATGGATCACAAATTTCCCGGTGGGGTTCAACAGGCTCACTTCCTTGACAGCCAGGCGCCCGGGCTCGAGCGTCAGATCGATCCCCGAGACTCTAAGACCCTCCCAAGCAAACAGGCGCTCTTTCGCGGCCGGGTCTTCGAGCAGGAAATTCGACACCTCGGCGCCGCCTTTGAAGGCGAGCTTCGCGTCCGCGCCCTTTACGCCGTATTTTAGAGACCCTTTCACCCCCGCCATTCCCGAGGAAACCCTGGCGCGCAAAACCCGTTCGACATAGGGTTGAAAGAGCGTCAACGCGAGCTCCGCAACCTCGAGATCCGAGGTCACCGATCCAGACGCTGCAAACAGTTCCCCCCTGGCCGCAAGCCGGCCCCCGGTCGCCACATCGGCGCCGAGCTCAAACCGGATCGGGACGGCATCATCATTCGACACATCCTCGAGCCGGAGGTCGATTCCGCTCAACCCCAGCCGCGCAGGGGCAGGCAGCGTCTTATCCTGAACGTCCACATCGAACCCCAGCAGCTTCAATGACTTGACCATCAGCGACCAAGAGGGGGCTGCCGTGTCGCCCTTATCGGCGGCATGGGATGGATCCGTTTCCTCTACCGCCGCCTTGCGGCTGGCTGCCGCACGAGCCCAGTTCACGCCCCCTTCCTTCTCGAGGATCACCCCGCTTGCGCCGTCCTGCAGGACCACCTCTTCGATCGTCACCGCCCGTTCCGCCAGGTCGAAATGGCCGCCGCCCACTTTGATCTCACCCAGTTCGAGCTCCGGGCCGTCTTCACCCTGGAAGCTGCAGCGGAGTCCGGCCAGCTCTAAAGCGGCATCCTGGAGTACCGCCTGCAGAACACCACCGCCCGCTTCGATGCTTGCGCCGAAACCGAACCTCAGGGACCGGGCGCCAGCATCGAGCGGCATAGCGCGGCTTTCATCGCTGAGCTCGATTGCCAGCCCGCTCAGTTCGAAACGGTCGAGGTCGATCTTCCAAGGTGTAGACGGTTCAGAGGGCGGATTTTCGTGTAGTCCCTCCCCATCGCCATCCTTCCGATCGGCAGGGACCAGCCGGGCCCAATCGACGTTTCCGTCTTCATCCATGGCTGCGCGCACGCGCCCGTCCGCAACAGAGAACCTGCCCAGATGGACTGCATGCCGCTCCAGATCCAGACTCCCGTCTGCCACCTCGATTTTCGCCAGACTGAGCAGCGATTCGGAGTCGCCCCGGCGGCGAAGATCGATGTCGTTCACCTGCAGTCCAAGCGCATCCAGATGAATCACCGGACTTCCACCGCTCAAATCGAAGCGGTAGTGGGTGTGCAGGTGGAGCGCCCCTTTCGGCTCCTCCAGCGCCACGTGTTCGCGCAAAAACCGCCAAAGCTTCGCCAGGGACAAATCATCCAGGGAAAGGGACCCGCTCGATGAAACCGGATGGAGGGATACCTCCCCCTCCCAGCTGAGCGATGCCCCTCCCGGCGTCCGGGCCATGATCGTATAGGGGCCTTTGTGCTCGGGCAGCGTCTTGATGTCCGTCAATTCGATATTCAGCGGCGTGATTTGTATATCGGCAGGTTCTTTACCCCTCTGATCGGCAAAATGCACCGTGGCTTCGACCAGCGAGACCTTCTCCAGGATCGCCCTCGGGAGCCCGCCCGGCTCGGGCTCGGGTTCCGATTCGGCCGCCGCTTTATCCCGGGAGAACGAATCCGCCAACTTTGCCAAATTGAGCCTCCCATCCTGTCCGATGACGCCGTCCAACATCAGCCTGTCCAGGCGGATTTCCGCAAAAGTCCAGGCCCGCTTGAAGACGCTCGACAGCTCGAAATCCACCAGAAACCCATCAAAGGCAAGCATCGAGGACCCATCGACGTCCTTCAGCTCGAGCCCATTTATCTCAAAACGGTAGGTATAGGGGTTGAACCTCACCTTTTGAATCGTAAGCTCGCGGTTCAGCTTTTCGGAGGCGAATCGTTCGAGATAATAGCGTGAGAGAAAAGGAACCAGGAAAAACCCGACGAGTGTATAAACCACCACCGCGGCCACACCGGCGATCAGCCACCGGTTCCGCAGCACCCGCATCAGCGGACTGCGGGGCGCTTTTGTTTCTGCCGACGGCTGCATGCTTCCAACCCTCCTTTCAAATCCGGGCTTATCGCCCGGCCAAAGCGGTTCGAGGACGGAAAACGGGCCGAATTTGGATCAGTTATTGGCAGTCCATTTATCGCGGAGGACAAAAGAAAGCGGCTCAATAAAATAAATGATAACCCGTTCACTCCAAAAAGTCGAGGGAACGGCAAAAAACGCCCAGATGCAAAGCATGCGAAACCCCGAAGCCGGAAGCACAAAAAGATTTCTTGTGTGACCGTATCTGTCAAACCCCCTCCTTATGATGAAAACGGCAGATGATAGAAAGAACCGTTCATGCGAGGTTCGGCAGATCGAGATTTCGCTTTTTTATCTTGCGTTTCTTTCTGCCCCGGCAGAAAATTTCTGGCCACCCCGGAGGAAACAGCTATGCAGGTTCCCTGGTTGTCAAAAAAATCGATCGCCCGCAAGGCCATGCAACTCACGGAGGATTTCGAGAAGAAAGCCGGGTACAGGATCGAGCCGCCCATCCCAGTGGACGAGATCATCGAACGCTCACTCGGTCTCAATCTCTGTTACATGGATCTCGAAAAAACCCTTGGCAGGGGGGTGCTCGGGGCCACCTACGCAAAAGCGAGGCTTGTCTGCATCAATGAGAGGCTCTTCGAAAACGGCTCGGAGGGAAGGCTCGTCTTTACCTGTGCGCACGAGGCAGGCCACTGGGTTCTGCATCTGCCGTATGCAGAACTCCAGGAACGGCATGCCCGGAGAGGTGAGGCCATTGTGTGCCGGATCAAGGACGCCAGGGAGCCTATTGAATGGCAGGCCGACTACTTCGCATCATGCCTGCTCATGCCCGAAAGGGCGGTTAGACAGGCGTTTGAAAGGCTTTGCGGCCCGGCCCCCATCGTCATCAAAAACAGTCTGGGATCTGAGGGGGCAGCGGATGACTCGGGAGAGCCCTATCTGGAGCAGTGGCCCGTTATCGCCGCCGCGTTGTGCGAGGCCGGAGGTTTTTCGAATGTCTCCAAACAGGCCATGATCATCCGCCTGCAGGACCTCGGCCTGCTGATCAACAAGACCGGGGCAGCGATGGACTGGCAAGCCCTTCTGGGCGACTGACTCGTTCCATCGGGAAATGATTTTTTTGCCGATTTCGGCGGCAATGTGCGGGTTTGCTTGTGCGGTGAGCCCCAGGTCTCTTCTGCGCAAACGCTGGATTTCCTTGATATGGGTTGAAAGAGGCCCGCCGTAAATCGGCGGGCCTGAGCACTCGAGGGTCTCAATATACCGGAGCTCACCCTGACGGAGGGGTCCATTTTTTGATGCCGTTTCGCTGCATTTAATCGAACATGGCGATGAACATTCCTGCCGCGGCCGCGGTGCCGATAACGCCGGCCAGATTCGGGCCCATCGCGTGCATAAGCAGGTAGTTGCGCTTGTCGAATTCCTGTCCGACAATCTGCGAAACCCGTGCGGACATCGGTACGGCGGAAACGCCGGCTGATCCGATGAGCGGGTTGATCTTCTCTTTCAAGAAAAGATTCATGATCTTGACGGTGACAATGCCCCCGGCGGTGCACACAGCGAAATCGATCAAGCCCAGGCCGAAGATGAAAAGAGGCTTCCAGCTGAGGAAATGGCTTCCCTCCATGGTCGCGCCGACGGAAATCCCCAGGAAGATGGTGACGATGTTCATGAGGGCGTTTTGGGCCGTATCGGAAAGGCGCGCCACGACTCCGCTCTCACGCATGAGGTTGCCGAGCATGAACATGCCCATCAGCGGCATGACCGCCGGTACGAGCAGGGCGATGATGATGGTGCAGATCAACGGGTAGATGATTTTTTCCTGCTTGGACACCGGCCGCAGCTGCTTCATGCGGATGGTCCTCTCGTTTGGAGTCGTCAGAAACCGCATGATGGGAGGCTGAATCAACGGCACCATCGCCATATATGAATAGGCCGCAACGGCGTTGGCACCGAGAAGCTGCGGCGCCAGGTGCTGGGTCAGATAGATGGTGGTCGGCCCGTCTGCACCGCCGATGATGCTCACCGAAGCCGCCTCTTTCAAAGTGAACCCCGCCAGAACCGTACCCGTAAAGGTGACAAACACCCCCAGTTGAGCCCCCGCCCCGATCAAAAGCGTCTTGGGGTTGGCAATCAACGGCCCGAAATCCGTCATAGCCCCGAGGCCGAGGAAGATGACGCAGGGGATGATCTCCCACTCGAGCCCATAGTGATAAAAAACCCTGAAAAGCTGCCCATGACCGTCGGAATACCCCATGAGCGGAACAAGGGGGAAGTTTACAACGAAGATCCCGAAACCGATCGGGAGAAGCAACAAGGGTTCAAACTTTTTCACGATCGCCATAAAAAGGAATGCGCAGCCTATGATCCACATCAACACATGCTGCCAGGTGATTTGCATGATTCCGGTTGTGGTCAGAATCCCCTGCAGCATTTCGATGACTTCCATGAAAGACATGTTCTTGAATTCCTCCTGTCCAAGAGTTCGTTTGGTTCCGGAAATGCGTCTCCAGCAACGCCCGGTTTTCATTCCAGGAATGAAAAACTATTCAGAATATCAAGGATATCGAACGTTTTTGTGCAGGCGGCATTCAGGGTGCCGCAGGCTGGATCGAGCTCGATAATCAAGCAAATACTGCGCCAAGTTTGTTAAAATTTATTCTAATGCCATCTGATTTGTTTAAACCTTAAGTTGCAGGAATCGAGGATTCCGATTGCTACCCTGCCGGACATCCGCTCCCTGGTCTCTTCCGTCGAAATAGTCATCGAAGCCATTGGACTTCAACGTCATTTGGAAAACAGGAAAAGGCCTTTCCGATTTCATTCGGCCCCGAATCCGGAATTCCGAAGTCCGACCTTTCACGGACTGACCGGCGACATCTTTGCCGCCCCATGAAACAGGCAGAGGATCCCCATCCGACTCGGACACGCATCAGAGGGGCAACCCGCTTCATCCCGCCGGCCTGAACAGGATGAGTCGATCGATTCAAATCGGAGCTAGAGAAGGATCGTCACCACGCGCCGCAGGGCCGCAAGCCGCCTTTCTCCTGAATGGCAGTCACAGCCCTGCGGCGTTTGCGCACGAACCCCTAAAAGAGCGTTATTTCCCTCTTGATGGAATAGGAAACCCATCGCTCGTCAACCGGAAGACGACCCTCACCTCCAAAAGAATCCCATTTCAAAACCCGAGATAACCATTTAAAGTGAAAAGCGTTGACCCGAGTGTCCCATTCAAGCACCTCACTAAATGGAAACATGACGCTATGAAGAACAGCCGCACGATCGTCATTCTGGGATGCGGGCGCCTCGGAACCTATCTGGCCATTCAACTCAGCCGCAGTGGAGATTCAGTGGTGGTGATCGACCGGCACGAGACGGCATTCGACAATCTGTCCGCCGATTTCAGCGGTTTTCGCATCCTCGGAGACGGCACCCACATGCAGGTTTTGAGAAAGGCCGGTGTGGAAAAAGCGAACATTTTCATCTCGACGACGGACGACGATAACGTCAACGTGATGACGGCGCAGGTGGCCCGAAAGATATTCGATGTTCCACAGGTGCTCGCCAGGGTGCTCGATCCGAAAAGGGAAGAGATCTTCAGGCAATTGGGGATCGATGCCATCTGCACCACCACCCTGTCCGCCCATGTTTTCCTTCAGACCATCGCCAATGGACCGGAAAAGGCAAAGGGGGCGCGTTCATGAAGGTGCTCATCGTCGGCGGCGGCAATACCCTCTATTTTCTTTGCCGGAGCTTGTTGGCGAAGGACCACGAGATCGTTATCATCAACCGCGACCCGTCGGAGTGCATCCAATTGGCCCGGGACCTTGCAGCCGCCACCGTGGTCTGCGGCGACGGCAGCACCATGAAGATCCTCGAGGAAGCCGGCGCCATGGAGGCCGATGCCGTGCTGGCGGTCACGCCAAACGACCAGGACAACCTCGTTATCTGCCAGTTGGCCTCCTTGCAGTTCGACGTGCCCAAAGCTGTAGCTCTCGCCAACGACCCCGACAATGCCGAAGCGTTTCGAAGATTGGGCGTCTCGGCGTTTTCGACCACCAACATCGTCAGCAGCCTGATCGAGCAGTGGGCCTCGCTCGAGCACATCCTGAACCTGATTCCGGTGGGAGAGGGACGGGTGAATGTGACGGAAATCATCCTCGAAGAGGATGCTCCCGTCGCCGGGAAATATCTGAAAGAGATCGAACTGCCTGAAAACGCCTTGATCGCCGTCCTCATCCGCCACAACCGTCCGACGATCCCGCGTGGAGAAAACGATCTGCAGGCAGGCGACCGTCTGGTGGTCATCACCATGCCGGAAAACCATCGCCCTGTCATGAAGGCGCTGACAGGCAAACCGGATTAGAGGAACAGCACGGTGAGGGAAAGAGCCTATCTCAGGCAACGGTATGCAGCGATCTTCTCCGCCGTCGGTCTTACGTTTCTTATCGCTGCCGGTGTAATGCTGCTTCCTTTGTCGATGCTGCCGGCATACCCGGAAGAGGCCAGGCACGCACCGGCGTTTCTTTTTCCCGCCGGATGCCTTGCGCTCCTGGGCGTTTTTCTGGCGCGGATCTGCCGTGTTCCCTCCCTCTCCGACCTTTCAGTCGAGGAGGGCGGCGTCATTGTTCTCATTAGCTGGAGCGTGGTCATACTCTTTTCAGCATGGCCGTTTGTATCCATCCTGAAGCTGCCGTTTTCTCGCGCCCTTTTCGAGTCTGTCAGCGGATGGACAACCACCGGTCTTTCGGTCGTCGATGTCGTTCAGGCAGGCCCATTGATCCTTTTTTGGCGCAGCCTGACACAGTTCGCCGGCGGCGCGGGCCTGGCCGTTATCATGATGTCCGCCATCGTCGGACCGACGGGCGTAGGGATCTCGAGCGCAGAGGGTCGCGCGGAGCAACTGGCTCCCCAGATCCGGCAGTCCGCACGCCTGGTCATGATCATTTACAGCTCCTATGCCGCATCGGGGATTTTGGCTTACTGGCTGGCCGGCATGTCGCCCTTCGATGCCGTCAACCACGCTTTTGCAGCCGTATCCACAGGGGGGTTCTCCACACGCGCGGCAAGCATAGGACATTGGAACTCGGCCGCCGTCGAGTGGGTCACCCTGCCGCTGATGCTCCTCGGAAACCTGAGTTTTGTGACCGCCTGGTTATTATGGCGCGGGAAATTCCAAATGGTGGGTAGAAGCGGAGAGATTCATCTCCTTGCTCTTCTCATACCGTCCTCAGCGGCGGCCCTCTTCATGTTTACCTGCCGGGCGATCTATCCCAACCTGGATGAATCGATCCGAGTCGCGGTTTTCCAGACCTTCAGCGCCATGACCACCACAGGGTTTTCAACGGTCGGCTATGGGAACTGGAATGGATTCGGGATGCTTCTGCTGATCCTATTGATGCTGATCGGCGGAGGCACCTGCTCTACGGCTGGAGGAATCAAGCAGTTCCGGGTCTATCTCTTTCTGAAGCTCCTCTTTTGGGAGCTGCGAAGACACCTCCTGCCCCGAACGGCGGTCCTGGAGCGCCCTGTCTGGGAGGGCGATGAACGTGTCTTTGTGGATGACGGCATGGTCCGGCAGGCAGCGGTCTTCATCTTCCTTTATCTCTCGACATGGCTGTTGGGCGCCTTGGTGCTCTGTGCATGCGGATACACCCTGAGCGATTCGCTTTTCGAATTCGCATCGGCCGTCGGGACGGTCGGGCTGTCGGTAGGCATCACCTCGCCCCGGATGGCAGATGCAGCCCTTTGGGCGGAAATCTTCGGCATGTTCCTCGGACGTCTGGAATTCATCGTAGTGATCGCCGGTCTGCTCAAACTTTGCACGGACATGAAATCGGCAGTGGCAAAAACAGCGCAACGAGAATCCGTCAAAATCCTTGACAAGTGAATCATCGGCATTGTTCCCTTGCTACAGCGGGAACAATGCCGGAGGTTGACTCGTGGCCATTCGGAGATGATTCCCCGGTACAACCCGGTTTTCATCCATTGAGAGGGCGGTTTATGGGAATTCGCATCAAAATCCTGTCGGGGTTCCTGATCCTGGTGATCATGCTGGCTCTTGCCGGGGGATGGTCCATTTACGAGGTCCGTACCATGGGAGGCTCGGTCAGCCGGATTCTGGATGAAAATTACAAGAGCATCCATGCTGCGGGCACTATGACCGAGGCGCTCGAAAGAGAAGACAGTGCGATGCTCCTTCTTCTTTCCGGGAACGAAACCGACGCCCTTCAGATCATGACAGCCGCCGATGCCACGTTTCAGGAGGGATATCACATTGCGAAAAACAATATCACCTTGCCGGGGGAAGACAAACTCGTTGCAAAGATTGAAGAGGACTACCGGACCTATCGGTCGTTGTGGCCTAAGACGGCGGAAGCGGAATCTTCCCTCGGCCCGACATGGTATTTCGAGAAGGTGCACCCTGCATTTTTACACCTCAAATACGACATCTCCGAACTCCGCTCCTTGAATGACGAGGCGATGTACGCTGCGGCTTCTCAGCTCGAGGCCCATGCCCACCGGGCGGTGATGCCCGGCATCGTGGCCATCCTGTCTGCCCTGGTCTTCACCCTGATTTTCAATTATTTCGTTCACTACTATATGGTCGGCCCCATCATCCGCATAACCGCCGGTGTCCAGAAATCCATGGAAACCCGCGCACCTTTCGACGTGAACATCGAAACCAATGACGAACTTCAGCGGCTGGCATCGGCCCTGCGTAATCTGGTGAACCGGTATCAGCAAAAATCGGACTCCTGATGCGCCCGCACATCCTATTCCGCTACTCCGGAATCATCCTGCTCTTCAACAGTGGATTTCTTCTGCTTTCGAGCGCCGTCTCCCTTTATTACAACGATACCGCGCTTCTGCCGCTCCTTTACAGTTCGCTCATCGCGGGGCTTCTTGGAATATTCCCCATCCTATTCGTCCCCCCGGCAACCGATATCAGCAACAACGAAGGATTCACCATCGTTGTAGCCAACTGGCTGGTATCATGCCTGATAGCCCAAGTTTGCCAAAAATCCCAGATTGGGGGTTATTTTGGCCCTAAAATCAACCTATCTACAGACATAAGTAGTTGATTTTTCAGTATTCAGGCCTTGTTTTTGGCGTCTGTAGTGACCCATCGCTGCATTTTCTGCTTTACAGGCGGCTCTATAAGTGGTATGCCTCTGAGCATGTATATTAAACGGGTACGTAAATCCAATCGCCACTCCAAGAAGGTCTACGAGTATTTGCATCTCGTCGAAAACGTTCGGACAAAGAACGGACCGAGACAGCGCTTGATACTCAACCTCGGAACCGTCGACCTCTCACCGGAACACTATAAAGACCTGGCCAACTGCATCGAG
>NZ_AULM01000038.1 GCF_000422285.1 Desulfatiglans anilini DSM 4660 | reverse complement strand
CACCCGGCCGAAGCGCGCCCTGAGGGCTTCGGTCAGCTCCGCCGGCGGAAAGATCTCATCGGCCTTCAACAAAGCCCCCAGCATGGTGGTGTTGGTGATGGGAACCCCCAGTTCTTCGAGGGCGATCCGCGTGGCATCGACCGTGGCGATCGCATGCAGGATGCCCAGCTCCACCCGGATCTCCATGCCCGTGAAGCGCGTATTGCTCACGATCACCCCGTCTTCTTTGAGCCCGGCAGTGACGTCCACCAGACGAAGAATCGACGGGTCCAGCACCAGGACCAGATCGGGGTGGTTCACATTGGTCCGTAAACGAATCGGCCTGTCATCGATCCGGCAAAAGGCCACCACCGGGGCGCCTCTTCGTTCGGGGCCGAAGCTCGGGAAGGCCTGGGCATACCGCCCGAGATGGATGGCCGTCCGAGCCAGCAACTCCGCCGAGGTGACCGCCCCCTGCCCGCCCCGGCCGTGAAAACGCATCTCGATCATCGAATCTCTCCCGTTATTAACCCCAGAAAGGCTACTTCTTCTAGATTTAAACAAATATAGCAGGATCTAAATTTACTTGTTTATCTGTCCGTTTCGCTGATTACACTTATCGTGTTCCGTAACATCACAGCTCAAACATGGGTTGCGGAGCAAAGAGCGCCGAGGAACTTTGAAAAAACAGGACCAAACTCCCACCGAACATCCGAAATCGTGTACGTGACATAACAGTAACCCTACCAATGTCTGACCTCAGAATAAGCTTAGAAGCGGAACAAATGTTTAACCGCGGTCCATCCCATTTTACGTCGGAGCATGCCGAGTTGATCCTGCAACGGCAGGTTCTTGGGACACACATCCTCACACCCCAGGAGCCCCATGCACCCGAAGATGCCCTGGTCTGTTCCAATCACGTCAAAATATTCCCGGTCCGCCCTATTATCCCTAGGATCGAGCATGAAACGTGCGATCCGGTTCAATGCAACGGCGCCCATGAAATCCCCCCTCATGTTGGCCGTGCCACAAGCTGCAATACAGCATCCGCACTCGACGCAGCGTTCCAACTCGTAAATTTCTTCGGCCAAGTGGTTACCCATACGTTCTTCTTCGGCACCCGGATCAAACGCTTTTGTGGTGTGAATCCATGATTCAACTCGTTCATTCATGCTCCTGAACCATGTGCCCGTATCCACGGAGAGATCCCCGATCAGTTTGAAAACCGGTAGGGGCATGAGGGTGATATTCTCGGGCAGGTCCTTCGTGAGAGTCTTGCATGCCAAGCCCGGCATGCCGTTGATCAGCATGGCGCAAGAACCGCAAATACCCGCCCTGCAGCAAAAATCAAACTGGAGAGAGGGATCCTGCTCCTCCCGGATACGGGTCAACCCAATGAACAGCGTCATACTGTCGGTTTCTTCCAAGCGGAAGAGGTCCGTGTGAGGTTTAGATGCGGGATCCTGCGGGTTGTAACGGAAAATATTGAACGTCAGCACTCTTCGCATGATCTCAGTCTCCTATGATATCCCCATCGCAGGTGATAATCTTGCACACGCCATACCCTCTTTCGCCAGGAGGGATCTCCATGAGCTTTGAGGTTGGCTCATAGTCGAGGGTCGGCAGATCGTTTCCTTCCCTCCATATAGCCAGGGTCCGGTTCAACCAATCCCGATCGTTTCTCGCGGGAAAATCCTCCCGGGAATGACAACCTCGGCTCTCCTCGCGCTGCAAGGCTGCGTAGGCAACGCAAAGCGCGAGCTTCAGCATTCTATCGATCTTGAGGGCCAGGCTCAGTTCGGGGTTAGCTCCAAGCCCGTTGGATCCGAGCCCTACTTTTTGCGCCCTCTCATGAATTTTCTGCAGATTTTCGACGGCTTTTTGAAGATCCGAACCGTTTCGGAAGATCCCGACGCGCTCCATCAGTTCAGCCCGCATGGCGTTGAGTACTTCAAAGACGTTTTCCCTGCCGCCGGCGCCTGTGCACAGCCGCCTGATCCGCTCCTCATCGCGGCCCACCCGGTCCCGGACTGTGGAGGTCTTGAACTGTGTTTCATACCCCTGCAGCCATTCAACGATCTGACTGCCCACGATCCTGCCGGCCACAATAGTCTCGGCCAAGGAATTGCCGCCCAAGCGGTTGAACCCGTGCATATCCCAACAGGACGCCTCGCCGGCTACGAACAATCCCTTTAGACCGTAGGCGGCGCCATCCTTGTCCGTCCGTACACCTCCCATGCTGTAATGCTGGGCTGGGCGCACCGGGATGAGCTGGGTGATCGGATCCACCCCTAAAAAATTGTTGCAAATCTCCTCCACTTCGCGGAGCTTCGTCTTGATGTGCTGTGCCCCTAAGTGGCGGATATCCAACCACAAGTGATCGCCGTAGGGACTCTTGACCCCGAAACCCTGCCGAATGTGCTGTGCCATCCAGCGCGACACCACGTCGCGCGAGGCAAGTTCAGCTTTCTCCGGTTCGTACTGGGGCATGAAGCGTTCCTCGTTGACATCAAGGAGCGTCCCTCCGTCGCCCCGGCACCCTTCTGTCACAAGGATATTGGTAGGAACAATGCCGGTCGGGTGGAACTGAACCGCCTCCGGGTTTCCCAAGGGAACGATTCCGGTGTCCAAAGCAAGGATGGCGCCGGAGCCTTCGTTGATCACGGCATTTGTGGTCTCGCGGTAGATCCTGCCATAGCCACCCGTTGCAATCAGCGTCGCCTTGGCCAGATAGACTCGAAGTTTGCCTGTTTTCAGGCAACGGGCCACCACACCGCTGCACGTCTCTCCATCGTGGATAAGAGATATCGCCTCCACGCGATCATGCACCGTCACTCCGAGTTCCACGACTTTGTTGTCCATGGTGTAAAGGAGCGTATGCCCCGTACCGTCGGATGTGTAACAGGTACGCCACTTGGCCGTCCCACCAAAATCCCGGGCAGTGATAAGACCCTCCCTTTCAGTGGGTTCAACCTTTTCATATTTCTGCCCTCCCTTGAAGTAGGACGACTTGCCCGGTACTACCCGGTTCCAAGGAATACCCCAGAATGCCATCTCGCGAACTGCGATCGGCGCTGTGTCCACGAACAGTCTGACCACTTCCTGGTCACACCCCCAATCGGACCCCTTCACAGTGTCTAGAAAGTGCACATCGGGGCAATCTCCCTCGCCCATGGCGCAGTGCCCGAGTGCCGCCTGCATACCCCCTTGAGCAGCGGAAGAATGAGAGCGTCGTGGCGGCACAATGCTCAGGCAGATGGTTCTAAATCCACTCGAAGCTGATTCAACGGCGACCCGTTCGCCGGCTAGACCAGCACCGATGCACAGTAGATCGGTCAATATGGTTTCCAACGTGATAACCCCTGTCGAAAGCTGACGATTGGTAGAGAAATAGAATCCGTGTTCATAACTCAGACGGTCAGTGTCACAAAGCGAATGATCGTGACAAGCCCAATTAGTATAAATACCCCTGTCAAGATATTCTCGAATCTTTTGAAATTCTTTCGACCTTTTCGCTTAATCAACCCCCATTTCACTCCAATTCGATAAAATCCTATTCCAACGTGAATTTCAACAATGGGGAGAAGGATGAGATAAAACACAAGCCAGAATCCATCTTGTATTCTGGCTGCGCTTTTGGCAGCCGTAATCGGAAGGTCGGTGAGTATCGTCCACATATGTATAGAACCCATAATGAGAATAATCATCGCCGTAAAGGCCTGAATCAACCACAGCCAAGTGTCCGAATGCTTAAGTCTTTTGCTGTGTTTCCATATGCTGCTCTGGTCCTCCACCCTGAAAGGCACCTTCCGGGCAGCTAAAACGAAGTGCATCAAAAACGTTGCACCGATAAACGGCCCCCCCACCTGAGCCATGTAGGTATCCTCAAGAAATCTGGCAAGCGTGTTCATAGCGTTCGCACCTAAGTTAACGCTAGCAACCAGAAGCATATGGCTCCACATAAATAGGATAAGCCCAGCCCCAGTGAGCATCTGGAGCCAATCCAAATATGCCGATGCACTTTCTGTTGTCAGAACGGCAGCCCTGGTATCAATGGCCATTTCAGTTCCCTCTCCCCTAACGTTCGTAGTGACATCCCTAACGGAAAACTAATCAAGTAAAATTCGGATAAAAAATACCCTAATCCCTGCCGCATTCGAACGTTTCTAATCCGGTCCTACTACCTCCAAAACAGTTTTGCCAATAGTAGCAAGGCTGACAGCGATGGTAATACCGGAAGATCTCAGAGCGCGAATTTTATCCTCGGCCCTCCCCTTTCCTCCAGCAATTATAGCCCCTGCATGCCCCATTCGCTTTCCCGGGGGAGCAGTTTGTCCCGCAATAAAAGCCACCACGGGCTTTTGAAAATCGCTTTCTATGTACTGAGCCGCTTCTTCCTCAGCACTCCCACCAATCTCTCCGATGAGTACAACGCCTTTCGTTTCAGTATCCTCATCAAAGCGCTTGAGATGGTCAATAAAATTACTTCCGATTATAGGATCCCCTCCGATACCTACACACGTCGATTGACCAAGTCCCATTTTGGTCAGCTGGTCGACTACTTCATAGGTAAGTGTTCCACTTCTTGAGATAACTCCCATATGCCCTTGAGTGTGTATTGCTCCAGGCATGATTCCAACCTTACTCTTACTAGGCGAGATAATACCTGGACAATTAGGACCAATCAAAATAGAATTTTTCTCTTTCAAGTACGCAATCACATTTACCATATCCATCGTGGGAATACCCTCAGTAATGCATACAATGAGTTCTATTCCGGCTGCGGCAGACTCCATGATGGCGTCGGCAGCAAATGCCGGTGGGACAAAAATACACGATACATTTGCGCCATCACTTTTCACAGCTTCATATACAGTATTAAAAACCGGAACACCCGATACTGTTTGTCCTCCTTTTCCAGGAGTAACACCGCCAACTATCGACGTCCCGTAATTAAGCATCTGTTCGGCATGAAAAACACCCTCTCGGCCGGTAATGCCTTGAACGATCACCCTGCTGTTTTCATCGAGCAGTATACTCATAATCAGTTTTCTCCTGAAACCTGCCTAGCGACCAATTCCGCCGCCTCCAATAGATTCTGTGCAACCAGAAATTCCACGCCGGATTCCTCAAAAATCTTCTTTCCCTCGGCTACATTCGTTCCCTCCAGTCTCACGATTAAAGGAACGCCCACACCGTTCTTCTCAGCCGCAGAGACGACTCCTCGGGCAAGAACATCACATCGAAGTATTCCACCAAAGATGTTTACAAGGATCGCTTTTACTCGTCTGTCCTTCAAAATAATTTCGAACGCCTTTGTTATTTTCTCTTCGTTGGCACCACCACCAACGTCAAGAAAATTAGCAGGTTCTCCACCAGCAGCCTTGATAAGGTCCATAGTCGCCATAGCCAACCCTGCACCATTTACCATGACCCCGATGCTTCCATTCAATCGAATATAATTAAGATCATACGCATCTGCAATTGCCTCTGATGGATCTTTTTCAACTCCAGCATCAAGCTCAAACATCTTTCTCTGCCTATACAACGCGTTGTCATCTAAATTCATTTTTGCATCAAGCGCGATAAATTCCCCACCTGTTGTTAGAGCAAGAGGGTTAATCTCCAACAAAGAGCAATCACAACTGCTAAATACCGACCACATACTACTCATAACGCTCCTCAGTTTTTTTATGCTATCACCACTGGTAAGTCGGTCCAGCTGGTAAACTAAATTCCTCGTCTGAAAGGGCATCAGACCGATTCCAGAGTAAATATACTCTTTCCAAATAAGCTCCGGTTTCACAGCCGTAACTTCCTCGATCTCCATTCCCCCGGCCGGACAGAAAATCATTGCAGGTTTCGCATGGGCACGATCAATTACAACCCCAAGGTAGAATTCGCTGAAGATATCGATACACTCTTCGATGAGGACCTTCCTTACTTTGACGCCCTCTGAACCAGTTTGAACCGTCACAAGGGATCTTCCAAGCATGGCCTTCGCTGCCTCAAGAACTTCATTGGCATCGCAACAAACAATAATCCCACCTCCCTTGCCTCTGGCCCCAGCATGCACCTGAGCTTTCACAACCCATGGAGGTCCCTTGACCCCCTTGCAGGCATTGCTAGCCTCATCGGCATGATCAATAATTACGCCTTCGGGCACTCGCACGCCGAAACTCCGCATGATCTCTTTCGCCTGGTATTCATGAATTCTCATTACTCACTGTTCTCCGTTAACCATTAGACTTTTTCCCTCATATTGTTAGGCATACCTGCTTCAGAGCGGCAGCAAGAGCCTGATCTTCCTTTTCGATTTCTTCAAAAGTCTTAGCTCTTATCTTTTGAGGTCTCGCCTCTAAACCATATTTCCACTTAAGAAATTGTTCCCCGCTCTGCCGGTATAATGCGAAGATAAGAAGATCATATTCATCTCTAGCTAAACTACCTATTTTTTGCTTCGCATCTGCTAGCTCAGGCTCAAGATAATCTGCAGCACGCCCTCTCACAGGAGTTTGTCCGCGCTTATAGTTTTTTAACACTTTAGCTTGTATATCAGGATCAACGGGAGCAGGGGTCTTCCCATACAACCCATAGACTAAATCCTTCACCTCGTTTGTCACCATCTTGTACCTGCCAAATAATACATTAAGAACGGCTTGTACACCAACGATCTGCGAGGTCGGAGTGACCAATGGAGGCATTCCAAGCTCACGACGGGTTACTGCAACCTCCTTATACACCTCAGGCAGTCGATCAAGCGCCTTCGCTTCCGTCAGTTGACTCACAAGATTGGAGATCATACCCCCAGGCACCTGATGCGCCAAAACTCCCGTATCAATAACAGACATTCGGTGTTTTGCAAGATAATCGCGGTATTTTGGGGCAACCGTCTCAATGTAATCACCCAATTCAAGCAGGACATTTAAATCAAAGCCAGGATCTCTCGTTGTACCAAATAAGGTTGCAACGATCGGCTCAACAGCAGGCTGCGAAGTTCTCAACCCAAACGGTGCAAGGCATGTATCTATAATATCCACCCCTGCTTTAATCGCCTCTAGATACACCATCGAAGCCATTCCGCTGGTGTAGTGCGTATGCAGGTGAATAGGGATTCCAATTTCTTTCTTCAATTCAATAATAAGTTTCGCTATGTCAAATGGAGCCATAATCCCAGCCATGTCTTTAAGGCATAGCGTATCCGCTCCCATTCTTTCAATCTCCTTTGCCTTTTCAACATAATACTTAAGATTAAAAACATCACCCCCCATACGGCGTTCTGTCAGTGAATAGCATATGGTACCTTGAAAATGTTTCCCGTTAGCCTTTATTCGTTCAACAACCGTCTGGAAATTTCGAAAATCGTTTAACGCATCAAACACTCTAAAAATATCCATGCCAGCTTCGCAACTCTTATCCACAAAAAGCTTGCTTACATCATCTGCATAATTTCGGTATCCAACCAGATTCTGGCCTCTCAAAAGCATAGAAAAAGGGGTTTTCTTAATATATTTTTTTAAAGTTTTGATCCTTTCAAACGGATCCTCCCCTAGAAATCTATGCATCGTATCAAAGGTCGCCCCCCCCCACACTTCCATAGCCCAAAACCCCACCGTATCCATCTTCTCAGCGATGGGAATCATGTCATCAGTTCTCATCCTAGTAGCTAAAAGGGACTGGTGACCATCTCTAAACGTATTATCTTGAATCTTAAGAGGATTTATAACGCCTTCTTCTAACAAGTCGTACATTTCAATCTCCTACTTAAATTACAAACTTAGTATATAATATAAAAATTTAATAATTCCCTTGAACTACCACACCCTCTACAAAGGAACGTTTCCATGTCGTCTCTCTGGAATCCAGTCCTTTTTTGTTTTTAACATTTTGAGGGCTTTTATAAGTCGAGGCCGTGTGTTTTCAGGAAAAATGATGTGATCTATATATCCCAACTCAGCCGCCTTGAATGGACTTGCAAAACTCTCACGATATTCTTCAACAAACTTCTTTTTTATATGCTCACCATTCGTTGCGCCGTTAATTTCTTTCTTGTATATAATATTCACAGCCCCCTCAGGTCCCATTACAGCAATCTCAGCTGTTGGATATGCGAAATTTATATCAGCCCCGTGATGTTTACTTGACATTACATCATATGCTCCACCATACGCCTTCCTAGTAATAACAGTAATTTTCGGAACAGTCGCCTCACAGTATGCGTATATTATCTTAGCACCATGTTTTATGATTCCGCCATATTCCTGATTAATACCAGGCAGAAAGCCAGGCACATCAACAAACGTAACAAGTGGAATATTGAAGCAGTCACAAGTTCTTACGAATCTTGAGCACTTCAGAGAAGCGTTGATATCAAGGCACCCCGCGAGAACTCGAGGCTGATTGGCCACGATTCCCACAACCATCCCATTCAATCGCCCGAACCCTACGATCAGATTCATTGCGAATCGCCTCTGCACTTCGAAAAACTCATGATTATCCAGAACTGAGTGAATAATCTCTTTCATATCGTACGGCGTCCGCGGATTCGTAGGCACAATTTTGTTAAGCGACTTGTCGGTACGCTTTGGGTCGTCTACACACTCCTTCTCTAGAGGCATTTCCCTGAAATTCTGCGGCAGGAAGCCTAATAATTTCTTAACATTATCTAATGCGTCATAGTCAGACTCAGCTGCGAAGTGGGCGACACCGCTTTTTGCGTTATGTGTTAGAGCTCCTCCAAGCTCGTCCGAAGTTACAGTCTCAGCAGTAACTGTTTTTATCACCTCTGGCCCAGTAATGAACATGTTGCTTGTTCTTTTTACCATGATTATAAAGTCCGTTAGGGCAGGTGAATAAACAGCCCCTCCTGCGCATGGCCCCATAATAACAGAAATCTGAGGCACAACACCCGAGCAAAACACATTCCTTTTAAAAATCTCTCCATAACTTGCGAGACTGACAACTCCCTCTTGTATCCTAGCACCACCAGAATCATTCAAACCTATAATAGGGGCACCGCTTTTCAGTGCCAAGTCCATAATTTTGCAAACCTTCTCTCCGAACGCGCCACTCAATGAGCCGCCGAAAACCGTAAAATCCTGAGCAAAGACAAATACAAGTCGCCCATTTATGGTGCCGAACCCGGTAACAACGCCATCCCCAGGTACTCTCTGCTTTTCCATCCCAAAATCATGACACCTATGCAAAACAAACTTGTCCAACTCTTCGAAAGTGCCTTCATCAAGAAGAAAGCCTATTCGTTCCCTCGCTGTGAGTTTACTTTTGGCATGTTGTTCATCAATTCGCCTCTGTCCCCCGCCAAGCTCAGCTTCTCGATTTCTTTTTTGTAGCTCTTGTATTTTATCTTCAACACTCACAAGCTACCTCCAACATCAATTTTCTAAATAACGAATCGTTCTATTTTATAGGGATATCTCTTTTCTACTGTGCCATATTAATTACATTTTCCATTCAGTAAATAAAATACAGTTATGTTTTCCAAGCATTTCAATTATGTGTTATATAGCAATTCACACTCGTACGTATCAATGCAATTTTTACAACAGTTTCATTTTTTATGCACCTAACTTTGCAATAAATCAATATCTTACTAATTACCTGTAGATACTAACTCATTATTTTTTTCAATTCATCAATATAATTATTATATAACTTAAATAAATGTTTATTTTCTTATTTTATACAATTCGCATTCTAGAAGAACACATGAAAGGTTTTAATTCTATGCCATTATATCGATACATAAAATTTGCTTTCAGCATCCATCTCTTTATTTTACAATTCTTTCACGTGCGAATTTTTTTCTTTCATGCGAACTCTTCTACGTGGTGCAATAACAACCCGCACGATTAAACAAAACCAGAAAATATATCATCCAATACGCGATCCTTCTCCATTTTAGTACTTTTTATTTTTACATCTCAACAACCAAAGCAACAGCTTCCCCACCTCCAAGACATAGTGAGGCTACCCCCCTCCGGGCCTTCATGTCTTTCATCGCGTATAAAAGCGTTGTCAGAACTCTCGCACCGCTAGCCCCTATTGGGTGCCCAAGAGCCACTGCCCCACCATGCACATTCACCTTTTCAGGGTTTATCCCAAGCTCTTTCATAACGCCAACAGTCGAAGCGGCAAACGCTTCATTTATTTCAAAGATGTCTATATCATCAATCTTCAGACCTGCTTTACTCAATGCTTTAGGAATTGCTTTAATGGGCGACATTAGTACATCTTCGAGACCTAGCCCTCCTGCAGCCTGCGCAGTTATTGTTGCCATTATGCTGCACCCTAATTCCTCAGCTTGTCTCCTACCCATCACAAGGAGAGCCGCGGCCCCATCACTAATTTTAGATGAATTCCCCGCTGTAACCAGACCGTCCTTTTTAAAAGCAGGCCGAAGATGCCTAATCTCAGATAAATCTGGCACACGCGGCCCTTCATCTCTGTCGATAGTAATTGTCATACCATTTCGACCAGTGACTTTAACAGGTATAACCTCCTCAGAAAATTTCCCTTCATCCCAAGCATTTATCGCTTTCATATTTGAATCAAACGCCCATTGATCCATTTCTTCTTTGGATACTTTGAACTTTTCTGATATAATTTCAGCTGTATAGCCCATATGGAAATCGTTTACCACATCCCAGAGCCCATCATGGACCATATGATCAGCTATGACCCCCACCCCCATTCGATATCCAGTCCTAGCCTTGTCTAAGTAATAGGGCGCCTGGCTCATAGACTCCATACCCCCACCTACACCTACTCTAGCATCTCCAGCTTGAATTCCCTGCACGAGAAGCATAATTGCCTTTAGTCCAGAACCACATACCTTGTTAACTGTTAATGCACCGACGTCAAAAGACAAATTTCCGGCTTTTATCATTGCCTGTCTACACGGGTTCTGGCCTAATCCGCATGGAAGCACATTCCCCATTACAACTTCGTCTACGGCATTTTTAGAAATTCCAGCTCTCTCAATGGCGCCATTAATTACGATAGCTCCCAACTCCGTACAGCTAACCCCGCTTAGCTTTCCCAAAAAATTACCGATAGGTGTACGGACAGCACTACAAATGACTACTTCTTCCATATCTTAAATTCCTCACACATTTTCATTATATTACTAAATTTCGTTTATGCCATTTTCATCAACAAGTCCTATACAATAATTTACAATACAAAAAATATATACGCTACTAGAATGCAAAATCTGCGCGGCATATACTTCAACAAAAAAACATCTATTATACACAGTACAACAAAACATTTACGCTTGCACGTTAGTGTTACACGCACAGATTTGCTTTTTCGCTACACCGTTTAAATTCGGCATAGCTATTGCATTTACAAGCATATTTCATATAGCATAAAAATTTTACAAAAATGGCAAATATGACTTGTAGAATATATGCGTAGTCCAGGATCACCTTGAAGAGATTAGCCTAGCCATGTTTCCTTCAAAAAAGTAATTTCCTCTTTTCAATACCTTTTAATTTATCGATTACTGATTCCGTTTTCGCTGGAAATCAAATTGACGGTTTTATTTAAACAAAGACGAACGTTCGTTTTTTCAGAGGCACAAAAGAATTATCATTGAGCCTTCTCAAAGTACCCTTCTTAACACCAACTAAGGATCTTTAACGTTTTAATTATTTCGAATAATCGTAGAAGCCTCTTCCTGATTTATGTCCCAAATACCCCGCTGCCACCATATTGCTTAAGAGTGGGCAAGGTATAAACTTATCCCCCCCCCGCCGGTGATGTAAATCCTCCATGATATGCAGCAGAGTATCCAACCCAATAAAATCACACAGTGTCACTGGGCCCATTGGCCAATTAAATCCAGATTTGAACGCCAGATCGATATCTTCTTTGCTGGAAACCCCTTCGTAAATACAGTAAATAACTTCATTAAGTAACGGGATCATAGTTCTATTTGTTAGAAACCCAGGACAGTCAACATTTATTTGTACAGGATCCTTATTAATTGCTTTACAAAACTCCATAGCCGTTGCAGCTGTTTCATCACTCGTTTGAATAGCTTTTACCAATTCAATTAACCTCATCACTGTTGGCGGCTGATGAAAATGTATTATCATAAATTTGTCAGGTCTTTTCGTAACCGATGCAAGAGGCGTGGCTGGTAAAGCAGAGGTGTTTGATGCTATTATCGCATTAGGTTGTAAAACAGCATCCAATTTTTTAAAGACATCTTGTTTCACGTTGATATCTTCATAAACTGCCTCTATAGCAAGATCTACATCTTTTGCATCTTCTAATGAATTGACAGCTTTTATGTTTTTTAAAACACTATTTTTTTCATCTTCAGTCATCTTTCCCTTTTTTACACGCTTTTCTAAACTTTTTGAAATAAATCCAGTCGCGTTTCTGACGGCCTCTTCCGACATATCATAACCATATGCTTCAAGTCCCGATTGGGCACACACTTGAAGGATCCCCCTCCCCATCAATCCCAGGCCAACTACTAATACTTTCTTCACGCTCATCTTAAGAATACCTCCCATTTTCTGATTGTCCGAATAACCACTCCACCATTTTTAATTTAAACAATCTTATTGCAACCTATATATTTTTATCATCCTCTCTTTCACTGAAGCTCGATTCTATATCGCTCTGAGCTTTTTTTAGATTTCTTTTATCATAAAGCATTAATTTCTAAAAAAAATTGCAAAATCAATAAGCATTTTAAGCTACGTTTATTATTTCAATAGGTCCTACGCTTAATCATTCGTTTTATAAAGGCTTTCGTTAGAAATATATATAATAGTTATTTCTATGTAATTCTGCTTTTCTTGTCAATATATATCTTCTCAGTCTATGATTTTTTTATTTTATACTTTATTTCATTTTTCCCAATTTGTATCAGTCATTAATGCCCGTATGTGCTTGCGAATTTTTAACAGCTTTTTTTGTTTTTGTAAATTTCTTGTATATTCCTGAATGATTATTCTATACAAATAACCATTATAATTATACAATAATTCTTAAATTTAATTCTATATTCATAATGCTTAACATTATTCCCCTTTAAACACCGGCTTCCTCTTTTCAAAAAAGGCGTTAATACCCTCCTTTTTATCTTCACTCGCAAGTGCCAAATTACACATGCTTGCTTCAAGGACCAAAGCAGTTTGCAGATCAGTCTCAAACCCTTGGTTCACGGCACAAAGCAAGGCTTTAACAGCAAAAGGCCCTTTAGATGCAATCTTATTCGCTATCTCAGTGCATTTTTCAATCAATTCCTCAGCCTTCACCTTTAGGTTAGCGAGCCCCATTTCAACCGCCCGGTCGGAATCAATCATCTCTCCAGTCAAAAGGTACCAAAGCGCGCGCCCCTTACCAATCAAACGACTCAGCCTCTGCGTTCCTCCGTATCCAGGAATTACGCCTAACCCAACCTCAGGAAACCCAAATTTCGAATTTTCAGTAACCAACCTTAACGAGCATGAAAGCGCAATTTCACATCCGCCGCCCAAAGCCAATCCGTTCACAGCTGCGATCGTCGGCACCCCAACCGTCTCTAGCTCATTGGTCATCAAATGACCCTTCCTCATTGCGTCAAAACCATCTTTCAATCCCAATTGCCTTATCTCAGTTATGTCTGCACCGGCAACAAATGCTTTTTCCCCAGCGCCTGTAATAATAAGCGCACGGATACTCCCACTCTCTTTTACTTCTCTAACATGAAGCCTAATTTCCTCAATTGTTTCAACATTCAAGGCATTCATGGCCTTTGGCCGGTCAATCGTTAGAAAGCCGATCCCATTTTTTACATCGAAGTTGACATTTTTCGGTTCCATAACCCTCTTTCAGTCCTTTCCGCTTTTACTATTTTTCATTAATGCCGACAATCCCGCTTTTAATTAACTCATCGATCTCAGAAAATTGATACTTGTGTTTAGCAAGAATCTCTTTCGTATGTTCTCCTAATCGTGGTGCAGGGAAACGCTCCAAACTTATGCTCGCGCGCGAAAATTTTATTGGACAACCTATCTGCTTTATATCACCTGCTATAGGATGCTTTGTCTCTGCAATCATGCCCCTAGATTTTAATTGCTGGTCATTAAGCCCTTCAGATACAGTATTCAGAACATTAAAGAAAACGTTCTCCTCATCCAACAGTTTTTCCCATTCCCTTGCAGATTTTGTCTTAAATATACGCTGTAGTTCAATTTTAAGCATTTCCTCCCTATTTTCATCAACCTCCGAGGCTGTCAGGAATTCACTATCTTCATAAAAATTTTCTAAATGCAGCTTTTTTAGAATATGTTCATAGAACTTTTTTTCAAGTGCACCAAGAACTATATATCTTTCATCTTTAGTCTCATATAAGTTGTAACGCGCAAGTCCACCCGTTAAGCGACCTTTTCCACGCTGTGGACGCTCTGCATTAGACATTTCGTAACGGACACTGTCAAACATCAATGAAAAACAACAGTCTTGCATTGACAAATCAATTTCTTGGCCATAACCCGTTTTCTCTCTTTCTGCTAGCGCGGCCTCTATTCCAATAACGGCATACAATGCCGTCACAGCATCGACGAGCTGAACGCCAGGAATAACGGGCCTACCACCGGGCGCCCCAATCAAATCCAGAAGCCCAGTAACAGCCAAGATATTAATATCATGCGCCACTTTTTCACGGTAAGGACCAGTATGCCCATAGCTGCTAATCGAGCAATAAATGATTTTTTCATTAATTTTATTCAGATCATTATATCCGAGACCTAGATTTTCCATAACTCCAGGCCTAAATCCTTCAATGACCACATCGGACGATTGAACCATCCGCATAAAAATTTCACGACCAGCGCTCTCCTTCAGATTAAGGGCTATACTTCTTTTGTTTCTATTCAACAACATAAACCTGTATCCCATACCATTTTGAAAAGGTCCTATCTGCCGCTCATAATCACCAACGATCAGAGGCTCAATCTTCACCACCTCCGCTCCAAGATCGGCTAAAATAAGTGTGCTGAAAGGCCCTGGAATTAGCCTCGTCAAGTCTAAAATTGCAATCCCATCGAGTGGTAAAGCCATAAAGCAATTCCCCTAATTTCAACTTAAAACGTATTTTTAATATACGTTTTACCAAGAATGACAATCTCATTTTTTCTGTTTGTCCAAACTACCTCAAAATAGGTACGATCACTTCTACAATCCTTTAAACGGTTACGTGTATTTACCCTCACACAAATTGTATCACCGGGCCTGACAGGTCGCTTGAATTGCACATCAAAGCCTCCTCCGTTTGTCCATCTCATACCAAATTCTCTGGTCATTAGCTCGGAAAGAAACCCTAAAATATAGAAGCCATGTGCAATTGTGCCCTTAAACGGAGTCTCCTTCGCATATTCCAGATCGACGTGAATGGGATTAAAATCGCCGGTAGCCATTGCATACTCGTCTATACTATCTTGCGAAATTTCTTTATGCAAAACAGGTATTTGCTTTTCGATATTCATTATTTCAAACACCCTTCTACAAACAAACGGACTATTTCATTTGGACCAGATAGGAGTAATTTTTCCACAAGCGATTTTTTTTTCGTGTTGATTAAAATATAAGCTTTCAATTGTTACGAATCTTTTCATATGCAAAATTTCCTTATTTATTACTGTGCTAAAAATGCTGATTATATCACCAGTTTGCGCGGCATTAAAAAATTCATACTCTTGTCTAAAATGGATGTTTCCTGGTGGTGGAATTATTTTCGGCTTATAGCCACTTAATAAAGCGCTCGGAATAGCATAAATGCAGACGATCGTCGAAGGTGCAATAGGTCTACTGAATCCTAGGTTTTTCGCATATTCGCTATCATAATAAAGCGGATTATCATCCCCCATTGCCTTACAATACTTTTTCACTAGTTCTTCAGTGATTGTAAATTTTACCGTCGGGAATTCCATTCCAACGAATATATCGTCATACAACAACCATTTCCCCTTGCTGTATTCATTTTGCCGCGCGCTTCCACCGTGCTCATTCATCACAATATCCTATCTGGTGACCTATAAAACCGTACCTCCATCGACGTTCAAAACCTGCCCCGTCATGTAATCTGAATCCCCTGAAGCTAGGAAAAGAAAGACAGGTACAACGTCATCCGTTTTAGCGAACCGACCTAGCAATATGCGTTCCTCATATATTTCTCTCAATTTCGAATCCTCTTGGAGCTTCCTTGTCATGTCAGTTTCGACAACACCCAAAGAAATACAGTTTACATTTATTCTTTTTCCGGCTAGCTCACGTGCTGCTGACTTTGTCATCGCAATCACGCCGCCCTTAGCGGCGCTGTAATTTAGCTGGCCAATCGTACCGACGAGCCCAGCGGTCGAAGTTACGTTGATAATTTTTCCACATTTCCGCTCCATCATTATTTTTGATACTGCTTGTATACAGTGGAAGCTTCCTTTTAAATGAACATCAACAACGGCATTCCATTGCTCATCGGTCATCTTCCATAACATTGCAGGTCGCGTAATCCCCGCATTGTTTACAAGGATATCGATTGGCCCCAATTTCGCGTTAATATATTCAATGAGTTGCTCGACTTCATTTCTAACCGCCACGTCAGCTTTTAGAGCTAATCCTCGTCTCCCAAAACTTTCTATTTCTACAACGACTTCTTTTGCAGCCTCGGCATTACTTACATAAGTGATGGCAACATTTGCGCCTTCCCGAGCAAATTCAACTGCTATGGCTCGACCAACCCCCCTAGAGCCCCCAGTAATAAAAGCTGTTTTTCCAGCAAGTCTCGTCATGATAAACACCTTCCTTAACGATTCGCCTTCCTATATCCCAACGCATCCGTTGCTATTATCATTTTTCCAATATTCGCTGATCCCTCCAGTATCTGATAAAGCTTTGCGTCCCGGAAAAGCCTTTCAACCGGGTATTCACTTGAATATCCGTATGCTCCCAAAATTCTTAATGCACCATCAGCAACCCGCGATGCGACGTCGCAGGAGAAATATTTCCCCATGACCGTCTCCAAATGATTTTTTAAATTTCCACCATCCTTTTGAACCGCTGACTTATAAACCATCAATCGTGCTGCCTCAGTCTCTACAATCATCCGAGCCAGTTCATCCTGTACCATCTGGAAATTTCCAATGGCTTTTCCAAACTGCTCTCTTGCTTGGGCGTATTTCACAGCCTCTTCAATCAATGCTTGGCTCACACCAAGTGCTCCTGCCGCAGCAGTAAGTCGCGTGTTGTTAAGCCCTGACATAACACACTCAAAGCCCTTCCCCTCCACTCCCCCCAGCAGGTTTTCGCTTGGCACCTCAACGTCGTCAAAAAAAAGCTCTCCAGTTGGACAGGCCTTCCACCCCATTTTCGTCGCTGTAGGCCCAGCGCTCACTCCCTGGCAGTGCATATCTACAATGAAAGCAGACAAACCTTTGTATTTAACCTTCGGATCTGTATAAGCATAAACAATTCCAACATCAGCAACCTGCGCATAGGTAATCCAGTTTTTAGATCCATTTAAAACATACTTATCTCCGTGTCTGACAGCCTTCGTCTTTATGGCGCTTACGTCCGAACCAGCATTCGCCTCAGTAATTCCAATGCAGCCAAGAAGCTCGCAGCTGATAAGTCTTGGAATGTACTTACGCTTTTGCTCATCAGTACCGAATTGGAAAATCTCCCGCGCCGTCCCCATAGTCTGCATGTTAAAGCTCGCGCGAATCGAACCGCTAACCTTTGAAATCTCCTCCGCGACAACCGTATGTGCTAAAAACCCAAGATTAGACCCACCGTACTCTTCTGGTATTGGACAACCGAAAAAACCAAGGTTTCCCATTTTTTCAATTATGTCCCTTCTGAAGCGGTGATTCTCCTCATCCTCGCCGACTGTTGGTAAAATTTCATTCTGTGCAAATCTACGTGCCATATCCTGTATTGACACGATTTCTTCTGGCAATTCAAAATCCATTGACTACAACTCCTTATTATTAGGTTTTAAATCTGATTACAAGCGACGTAATTAGGTTTAATAATCATCATAACTTTTTTTCACTTGATTAGTATTTACATTTTTAACACAATTTTTTCTAGTTGCTAACATTTAAATAGCAGCACTACTTTTATAATCCAAGAAACCGAATAGCGTTGTCGCGTAGGATGTTTCTTTTACCCTCCTCTTTCCCCTCCATCTCCATCAATTCCTTTTTTCCTCGTCCGAGGCCAATTCCATTCGTTCCCCACATCACCTTTTTATTTCCACGCCCGCTAAACATGAATTGTATCTGGTATGGCTCCAAACTTTTCGGCATATAGGCCGAAATATCCCCATAAACATTAGGATGTTTCCAAACTAAGTCGCACCATTCTCTGAACCATGGCCAACCCGTATGTGACAGATTTATTTTCAGATCCGGAAATGTAATTGCAATCTCATCCATATACATAGGATTTCCCAACGCGCTTGGCATCGGCTCAGCTGAGTGTCCGACTTGTACGCTGACAGGTATTTTTAGTTCATTGCATTTCGCATACAGCGGATAATATCTTTTATCGTTCGGCGCTAATCCGAAACTCATGGTATGAAAGTACACAAACTTAAAATGATATTCCTTTACGGCCTTTTCGATTTCCTTTAAGCTCTCTGCTATATTAAAAGGATTGTAGCTCGCAGCACCAATAATTCTACCATTTGACTTCTCAATAAGTTTTTGAACTAAATCGACTGAAAAATCCCAGACAAAATAGTTCGATCGTAGGGACCACATTTTTACTGCTGCTATTGTTATTTTTTCATACCCAAATTCATCCATAGCTTTTACTAGATCATTTACAGTATCATACGGGTAGAACATAGTACCTTTGAGGTGTTTATGCTGAGCTTTTTCATCGTCTGTAATAGGAAATCGCCCTGTAGGCAGCATAGGTCTAAATGTCGTTTTAGCCATATGCAACCACTCAACGTAATCGTTAAAGTTATACTCCACCAATTCCCTGACTTGTGGTGGATAATTCATCATATCAATTGCCTTTATATCATCCATGATTTTCTCCTAACTTGCGGTTAAGATAATATTATTTGCCTATAACCACGATTCTATGCGTATTTTATGTTTAAAATTCTTTTTCATAGAAATGTGCAATCTTTTTTATTACAGAAGATTTTTTGAATGTATGTTCATATATTTTAATTTGCTAATCTTCTCGTTTTATAACAATAGCGCAAGAAACGCCCCCCCCACCACACAAACTCGCAACTCCGAACTCCTTATCTTGCTGTCTAAGTACACTATTCAGGGTCACCAACAATCTAGCCCCACTGCAGCCGGTTGGGTGTCCAAGGGAAATTGCCCCACCATTGATATTTACTTTTTCCGGATCTAGCCCTAATATTCTTTCACAGGCCAGGCTCGTTGCAGCAAACGCTTCGTTAATTTCGAATGCATCTATGTCATTCTTTTCCATTCCGGCTTTACGAAGAGCTGCTGGAATTGATACTGTGGGTCCAATGCCCATATATGCGTTGTCAACAGCTGCATTTGAATAAGCTACGATACTAAAAAGAGGATGTAACCTCAGTGATTTCGCTTTTTCCCTTGACATTAGAACTAGCGCTGCTGCGCCATCAGGCATTCCGCATGCATTTCCTGCCGTCACGGTCCCATTTTCCTTTTTAAATGCCGGACGTAGCTTCGCCATTTTTTCTATACTTGCATCATGCCGGATACATTCATCCTCTACAAATACAAAACCTTCGCTTTTCTTATCGCCTGGCACATCAATCGGAACGATTTCTTCAAGAAACTTACCTTTTTTTTGGGCATCACTCGCCTTTTTATGGCTATTGTACGCAAACGTATCCTGATCTTCTCTGAGTATATGATATTTTACGGCAACATTCTCTGCGGTTTCACCCATATAACATTTTGCGATTCTATCAAACGTATCATTCCACCCATCCATGATCGATACGTTCCCTAAACGAAACCCCTGCCACCTGTATCCCATGAGAAGATGCGGGATTGAACTCATATGCTCCATCCCCCCCGCCACAACAATATCCGCATCCCCTAACCTAATGTCCTGTGATGCTATGATTACTGCCTTTATACCTGTTGGGCACGCACAATTTACAGTTTGTGCAAAACGGTCTATCGGTATACCCGCCATCTCCGATGCTATTCTAGCTGGATTTACCCCGTTTCCAGCCTGCCGACAGTTACCAAAAACTGTCATGTCGACCATGTCTGGACTCAGGTCTATTTTTTGAAGTGTCTTTTTGATGACCTGTGATCCAACATCTACTACTGTCATTTCCTTAAGGCTTCCACCAAAGAGTCCCATCGGACTTCGACAAGCGCTAACTACAACTATGTCTTTCAACTCCATTCTTGACCTCCTAAGTTTCATTAATCAATGTTTTCCATTTTTTGTATCGTCAAAATTTTTTAGCAATTTTTTGAGCATCTCCTTTCGAAAAGCATTCTTTTGACGCTTCAAAATCGAAATCGAGCGCTGAATTAATATAGGCACCAAAATCCAAAACCTTTTTAGCTTGCTTTACTGCGACGATTGGATTCCCAGCAATTTCCCTAGCTAGTCTTATCGCTTCCTTTGTCAGATCTTCTATTCTGACAATCTTATTATAGATACCTAGTCGATATGCCTCACCAGCCTCAAGGACGCGTCCTGTAAGAATGATTTCTTTTGCTTTTCCCATACCTACGATTAAGCGCAGCCGCTGACAGCCCCCACATGAGGGAATCATCCCCCATTTAATTTCGGTCTGCCCAAAACTTGCCATTGGTGTTGCTACTCTCAGATCGCAGGTAAGCGCCAATTCCGCGCCACCCCCCAAAGCTGGTCCATTTAGCGCAGCAATGGTTGGTTTAGTAAAATATCCTAGTGTTTGATAGAATGCTCTTATTATAGTCTCCCTTTCCAAAAGCATTTCATCAAAGTTCTTATTTGCCCTCTCCTTCAAATCTATCCCGGCACAGAACGCTTTTTCACCAGCGCCCGTGATTATTACGACGCGAATACGTTCGTCATCCTGTAATTCTTTTAATTTATTGCTCAGCAATTCGAATAGCTCAGCATTCAGCGCGTTAGCCTGTCTTGGACGGTCGATTTTTAAAATTGCCACATTTCCATGCGTATCTTTTATAAGCATAATCGCCTCTAGTTACAAACGTTCGTTCTTTCTAAATTAAAAAAATTTTAAACTATATTAAATCCGCAGACGCGCTTACCTTTTCTCTAGGATGCCCTCCTTGAAAATGCCCTCAAAAAAAATTCGTATGATCGAATCAGCTATCTCTTCTATCGAGAGTCTACCATTTTCGTCGAACCAACGGTAGGACCAATTCATCATTGCAAAAACCGCAAAAGTCATAACAGTATTGTCAATATCACGAAGAAATCCCATTTTGTTCATTTTGCACAAAAGCGTATAATATATATTATATATCTCACGATGCTGCTTAAGTGCTTTGCCCCGGAGAGAAGGCGGAAGTTGGTACTGTTCTTCCATATAAATTTTTATTTCTTTTCTTTTCTCCTTTATAAGACAAACCTGTCTGTAAACCATTTCTCTAAGGCATTCAATCAAATTATCATGGTTTTTCATACCTTCATTAAGCTCACTAAGCAGTGTCGAGCCAATATTTTCTATAATGTAATAGAGAATTTCATCTTTATTTTTAAAATGAATATACACCGTCGAATTTGTAATCCCGACCGCCTTTACAATATCGCGGATTGAAGCCTTTACAAATCCGTGCTCATAGAACAAGTCAGTTGCTTTTTCAACTATATCTTGTTTTGTTTTAGATATTCTCATGTTTCAAGAGCCAATGGATTCTGATATTCTCGGAAAATAGCATATATTATCCATTTTAATTAGGCAACTCTATTCTTTCTATTTCATTGCAATAAGTGTAGAATAAAAAAAAATTAAATAATATTTCAAAAATCGGTATATAATTTCAGTTTTACATATTTATATTCGAATATTTTCTCCAGGGCTGCGAATAATATGAGGTTTTCCACTTATTTTGCAGCACGTTCAGCGAATTATTGATAATCTTTCTTGTATCCTTCGGGTCGATAACATCGTCGATAAAGCCCCTGGCCGCAGCATGGTAGGGATTAGCATAAATTTCATTATACTCGGCGATTTTTTGAGCTCTTATTTTTTCCGAATCATCCGCCGCCTTTATCTCTTTATCAAATATTACACTAGCTACTGTTTTCCCGTCAAGCGCTGTCACGATTGCTGTAGGCCAAGCATACACGAAATCCGCCCCAATGGATTTGTCCAGCATCCCATAGTGCGCCCCAGCATAGGATTTCCGAATGATTATTGATATCAATGGCACCGTAGCATTTGACCAGGCAAACAATAGTTTAGCTCCATGACGTAAAATCCCTCCCCAGTCCTGTTGCGAACCTATCATATATGCCGGACAATCGACAAAAGTAATTAAAGGGATATTAAATAGATCACAAAATCTTATAAACCTTGCAGCCTTATCGCTTGCGTTTATATCAATTGCACCTGCTAAGCGACATGGCTGGTTTGCAACAATTCCAACTGTTCGTCCATTGAAACGTGCAAACCCAGTTATCATATTAGTTGCGTACTGGCTTAAGGTTTCAAAAAAACTATCTTCATCAACTACCTTTTTTATGATTTTATACATATCAAAAACACGGAAAGGCTCATCTGGTATTATATCAAGCAAACCTTCTATTTCTCTTTCAGGATTGTCTTTACTAACAACCGTGGGAGGCGCTTCTTTATTGTTCGATGGGAAGAAGGACAATAATTGTTTACACTTGTCAAGGCAATCTTTATCGTTTTCAGCTACAATATGTGTTTGACCTGATTTCACCGCATGCGCTTTTACCCCACAAAGATCTTCAAGGCTAATTTCTTCGGCTGTCTGGGCTTTAACAAAGGCTGGCCCAGCTATCCCTAAAAACCCGGAGCCTCTTACTTGTATAACGAAGTCCTGCATCACAGGGTGATATGCCTGCCCCCCTAGGCAAGGACCTAGAATCAAGGATATTTGCGGGATGATACCGGAGGCCTGATCTTGAGCCCTAAATAGCCAGCCGTAGGCTTCAAGCGCGTCCATACCCTCCTGCATTCTAAGGCCGCCTGAATCATTCATACTTACAAAAGGCCAACCCTTATCTTTTGCGAAATCAATAGCATAAGCAAATTTCCGGCCATGAGCCTCCCCAAAACTTCCTCCCATACATGTATAGTCCTCACTTGCCGTAACGACATATCTGCCATTAACCGTTCCGAATCCCGTCACGACACCATCGGCTGGCACCTCTTTGTTGTCCATCCCAAAAGCGGTTGCCCTATGTGTCACAAAGGTCCCAATCTCGGTAAACGTCCCTGCATCGAAAAAGTAATCCACTCTTTCTCTTGCTGTCATAAGGCCTTTTTTTCGGTGTTGTTCGACGGCTTTAGGACCCCCCATCTGCATGATCTTTTCCCGTCTCTGCCACCAATCTTCCATTCGCTTTTGGTTTTTACTCACTGTTTTATCGTTATTACTCATATTATAAACCTCCAAAAATGCGCACAAACTCATTCATACATTATTTTTTTCTTGAGAGGCTCCGCCTGCTCGGCTCGCTCCTTCTACGTGCTAGCCTGTTCTCAATACTAGGCATAAATTTTAAACGCCCCATTTTCCCTGGCAGAAAATAAGAATTTTCATGTCTTTTCCGCAGTTGGAAGCTACAGCCTTGCCACTCTCTCCTTCGGAATGTCTAAGAATATAGATCCACCACGAAATGATTTCTTTGCCAATCTCGGCGCCAATCCGCACGTCTGCTTATGCGGCAATCATCAGATCGCCTCCGCCCAAAGGCCTGATTTCCTTGATACTGGCAAAAAATTTTCATTTCCGGATGGACATAAGATAGCATGTTCGAATTCCTAGTAAAATGCATAGCTCCCACCTGATTGCCCCTAAAGCACCAAAAGACGAAAAAGCGAAGGAGCGAACGAATGTTCGTATTCTACCTTTAGCATTTTCTTTGTCAAGCAATAAATCACCTCTAACCGAACAGAATTCTAGCAACTGCCTTACGCACCGAAATTTTAGAGCACCAAGCAGTACGTTTTGCTTAGATTTGGCAACAGCATAATGAAATATATTGACAATGGTGGTTATATAAACTATATTTTATTGTTTTTATCGATATGACCAGCGCTTCCGGCCTGCCGTCCAACGGCTTCGGGAGAACCATCAAGAGGCCCCTTCCCACCGAGGGGGCGCTTGAGCGGTAGAGGGGGCAGACACTCTGCCTTCCTCACCCTCCGCTCCCGCAGCCGCAAGGCACAGCGCCAGGTTCTAGAACAAGGCCGGATATCGTCATATCTGAAAGGAGGGACTAAAACATGATTCAGAACAATCTTGCCCGTGCAACCAAGGAGCCCTGGGGTCTATTGACGAGCCTGGACATCTATGACTGTAACCCCGATACCATTAGGGACGCCGAAGCGATCAAACGCTTCGTAGTGGAACTGTGTGATCTGATCGAGATGCGCCGGTTTGGAGAGTGCCAGGTCGTGCACTTCGGCGAGGATGAACGCGTCGCCGGATACTCGATGCTGCAGCTCATCGAAACGTCGCTGATTTCGGGCCACTTTGCGAATCTGACCAATGCCGTATACCTGGACATCTTCAGCTGCAAATTGTATGACCCCGATAAGGTGACCGAATTTTCTAAACGCTTCTTCGGCGGCAAATCCGTCAACGTGCACATCACCGAACGGATGTAGGCCGCCTCCGCAACAAAACTCCATCGAAGGGGAGCACCCACAAAATGGGCTCCCCTTCGCCTTTCATGGGCCTGCTCACCCGTTGTTTCCGGAGTCCGCCGCAGCCGCCATTCCAAAAACCCGCCCCTGTCGGCCGATCAGACATCCCGTCCCGTCTTCCGGTTTTTTGAGCCCTCGATCGAATCTTTTTTCACTCCTCTCCACTGTTCCTGAAAGACAAGAACCCAAAAGAAAAAAACCGGTTTCATCGCCGCTCGGGATGGGGAGCATAAAGGCCGGACAAATACTGTTTGACTTCGGAGCAAGGAAGCAATAAGGTTTTCCAGATTCATTTTTCGTTTGCAAACCACGTACGCTGCCAGATTGCCGGGTTGCTCATTCCAGCATCAATGTCCATTTTTTCTGCTCACGGACAAGGTCCCGTCGCGAGGTTGTCGTAACACGGATCGAGCCTCGATCGTTTTTCACGGCACCAACCCCGCACCCAACCTGTTATAGCTTGAGGCGGTTCAAACCGGTGGATCGGATGGAAACGGTGGAGAAAGGATTTTCGGGCACCGGACAATGAGTGTTTTATCCGGGACCTCAATTCACCCCCCCATAGTCAGGAAAGGAGGCATTATGCAGACCAGGAAAATCGTGTTGCCGGAATCGGAGATACCAAGGCAGTGGTACAACGTGATGCCCGACATGCCCACCCCCATGGAACCCCCTCTGCACCCGGGCACCGGACAGCCCGTAGGGCCGGAGGACCTTCTGCCGATCTTCCCCATGCCCCTGATCGAGCAGGAAGTCAGTCAGGATTCGTACATCGACATCCCTGACGAGGTGCTGGAAAAATACCTCATCTGGCGTCCCACCCCCCTTTACCGCGCCTATGCCCTCGAAAAGTTCCTCCAGACGCCGGCAAGGATCTATTACAAGAATGAGGGGGTGAGCCCGGCCGGGAGCCACAAACCGAACACCGCCATCGCCCAGGTCTACTACAACAAGATCTCCGGGACCAAGCGCATCACGACCGAGACGGGGGCCGGACAGTGGGGCAGCGCCCTGTGCTTCTGCTGCTCACTTTTCGGCATCGAAGCCAAGGTGTACATGGTCAAGGTGAGCTTTCACCAGAAGCCGTATCGGCGGATCATGATGGAAACCTGGGGGGGCCAGTGCGTCGCCAGCCCGAGCACGGAAACACAGGCCGGGCGCAGCATCCTCGCGCAGAACCCCGAATCGCCCGGCAGTCTGGGGATCGCCATCAGCGAGGCGGTGGAAGCCGCCGTCATGGATGAAGACACGAAATACTCCCTCGGCAGCGTCCTGAACCACGTGATGATGCACCAGACGATCAACGGCCTGGAGTGCCAAAAGCAGATGGCCATGGCCGGTGATTATCCGGACGTCATCATCGGCTGCGCCGGGGGCGGAAGCAATTTCGCCGGGATCTGCCTCCCTTTCGTGCGTGACAAGATCAACGGCAAGGATATCGACATCATCGGCGTCGAGCCGACCTCCTGCCCGACCATGACCCGCGGCCCCTTCGCCTATGATTTCGGTGACACGGTCCAAATGACCCCGCTCCTTCCGATGCACACCCTCGGGCACAACTTCGTCCCGGAAGGCATCCACGCCGGCGGCCTCCGCTACCACGGGATGGCTCCCATCATCAGCCAGCTCGCCATGAGCAACCTGATCCGGGCGGAGGCCGTGCCACAGCTCGAGACCTTCAAGGCCGGGATCACCTTCGCCCGTACGGAAGGCTTCATCAGCGCGCCCGAGACCGATCACGCCATAGCGATGGTCATCCGCGAGGCCCTCAAGGCCAAGGAGGAAGGCAAGGAAAAAGTCATCCTCTTCAACTGGAGCGGCCACGGGCTGGTGGACATGGCGGCGTACGAGGCCTTTCTGTCTGGAAAACTCGAGGATCACGCCCTGGCCGAGGAGGAGATCCAGCGCGCGCTCAGAGACATCGCCTCCCTTCCCAAGCCGAAGCAGTATCGCGGTTAACCCACTTCATCCCCGCCCGAGGCCCCGCGCGGGGCCTCGGGCTATCCGGTAAATCATGGAAAATCCGATCGTCCCCCCCGGCGATGACTTCGAGATCCGATGCCCCCGGCTGGGGCACCAGATCGGCTTCGCCTATTGCCGGCGCGAAAACCACGGCCTGCCCTGCTCGAGAACCCTGATCTGCTGGCATACCTACTTCCCTGTAGAGGCCTTCCTGCGCGCGGAATTGACGCAGGAAGAGTGGGATGTAGCGTTCGAGGCGCCTCCCAGGCCGAAACTGCTTTCCCTGGTCGAAATGATCGAAAAGGCCAAAGAAAGGAACGTGAAAAAGTGACGACGCGCTCTGAATTTCTTTTGGGAAACGGGGCCATTGCGCTGGGCCTGCTGGAGGCAGGCTGCCAGGTCCTGACCTCCTATCCCGGGACCCCGAGCTCCGAGATCCTGCCCGAAACGGTGCGGCTGATGCAGTCCGAGGGCATCCATGCCTACACCGAGTGGTCCACGAACGAAAAGGTCGCGCTCGACACGGCCTACGCCGCCGCCGTGGCCGGGAAACGGGCGGCCTGCTGCATGAAGCAGGTCGGGCTCAACGTCGCCGCGGATTCCCTGATGAGTTCAGCCTACCTCGGCGTCACGGGCGCCCTGGTCATCATCTCATGCGACGATCCGGGGCCGCACTCCTCCCAGACCGAACAGGACACGCGCTTCATGGCGCGCCTTGCCAAGGTGCCGGTCTTCGATCCCTCCTCGCCCGAGGAAGCCCGGCAAATGGTGAAGGCCGCGATGGACCTTTCGGCGGAATTCCGCCTTCCGGTCATCCTTCGGCCTGCGATCCGGGTCTGCCACGCCAGGCAGAACATGACCTGGAGGCCTGTCGCATCCGCTACCGGGAAGGCCGTCTTCGAGAGGAACCCCCTGCGCTGGGCCGCCACACCAAAATTCAGGTTGAAGCTCCACGGCGAACTGAACCAGAAGCTCGAAGCCATCCAGGGGCGCTTCGAGGCCTTCGCGCCGTTCAATACGGGCGCCGCCCCGCCCGCCCGGGTCCCCCTGGGCATCGTGGCCGGGGGGGTGCCGAGCGCCGCCGTGGCCGACCTGCTGGCAGAGGAGGGCCGCTCCGATATCCCGATCCTCAAACTCGGGGCTCCTTTTCCTTTTCCCTACAAATCGGCCGATGCCTTCATGGACCGGTGCGACCGGGTCCTGGTCCTGGAGGAAACCGACACCTTCATCGAATACCTCCTGGGCGACCGGAAAAAGGTCCTGGGCCGCCTGTCCGGACATGTCCCGGCCGAAGGCGAACTCGTTCCCGAGCGGATCGCCGCGATCCTGGACAGGACCCTGAACGACGCCGGCCTGCAGCCGCTTTCCTCCGGCCCCGACCTCGGGGTGCGGGCGCTGGTGGAAGGCCTCGGCCTGCCGATGCGCCGGCCCACCCTGTGCCCCGGGTGCCCTCACCGGGCCTCTTTCTTCGCCATACGCAAGGCCCAGCCCAAGGCCATCTTCACCTCGGACATCGGCTGCTACACCCTCGGGCTCAACCTCGGGGCCGTCGACACGTGCCTCGACATGGGCGCCGGCATCACCATGGCCGCAGGCTTCTACCACGCCTTCGCAGCCGACAGCGAGGCCCAGCCCGTCGTCGCCACCATCGGCGATTCGACCTTCTTCCATTCCGGGACCGCCGGGTTGATCAACGCCGTCTACAACGACGCACGCTTTGTCCTGGTGATCCTCGACAACGAAATCACCGCCATGACCGGAATGCAGCCCACCCCGGGTATCGGCCTGCGGGCCGATGGAAGCCGGGGTAAGGCCGTCTCGATCGAAAGAGTGGTGGAAGGCTGCGGGATCGAGTTCCTGCGGGTGGTGGACCCCTATGACTTGGCCGAGATGACCCGCGCCGTCAAGGAGGCGGCCCGCTACACCCTCGAACCCGACGGCGGGATCGCCGTGATCATCGCGCGCCACCCCTGCGTCATCGCCTACCGGAAGGAGGCCATTCCCGTGCGCAGGACGGTGACCGTTACGGATGACTGTGTGGAGTGCCGCCTGTGCCTCGAGCGCTTCGAGTGCCCCGCTCTCTACCATGACGGGGCCTTGGGGAAAACGGCCGTCAACCAGGCCCTCTGCACGGGCTGCGGGGTGTGCATCCAGGTCTGTCCCAAGGGCGCCATAAAGGAGGTATAGCGTGGTGGAAACAGCAGCAAATCCGGTCAACATCGTTCTGAGCGGCCTCGGCGGACAGGGCATCCTCTTCATGACCAAACTGCTCGCGCAGGCGTCTCTCGCGAAGGGCTTCGAGGTGATGGGCGCGGAGACCCACGGCATGGCCCAGCGGGGTGGCTCGGTCGTCTCGCACCTGAGGCTCGGTCCGGTCCATAGCAGCCTGGTGCCCGAAGGGAAGGCCCATTTTCTGCTGGCCCTGGACGAGAGCGAAGGGTATCGCACCCTGCCCTTCCTGCGGCCCGCGGGCCGTCTTTATCTCGATGCCCCCAGCAGCAGCATACGCCCCGAGGTCCAGGCCTATCTCGACCGTCTCGGGGCCGTCTGCAGGGCATTCCCCGCCCAGAAGACCGCCATGGACCTCGGCGCCCCCCTGTCCACCAACCTGGCGCTTCTCGGCTTCTTCTCCGCCTTCGAGAGCGCGCCCATCGGCCATGCCGAGCTGCGTGCCACCGTCGAGGCCGCCAGTCCGGAGCGGTTGAAAGACGCCAATCTCAGCGTCTTCGATGCCGGGTATCTGAAAGGGCTCGAATCTTATGCATGAGGCGGTCAGGCCATGCACATGCCAGGCCGTGGCCGGAATCGTCCTCGCCGCCGGGGCCTCCAGGCGCATGGGAACGCCCAAGCAGCTGTTGGACATCGAAGGAAGGCCCCTCCTCTTCAGGGTTCTGACCGAGGTGCTCGCTTCGGACCTCGAAACGGTCGTCCTTGTTCTGGGCTTTGAGGCCGGGCGTGTGCGAAGGAGCCTCGGCGCCCTTCTGGCGCACCCGAAGCTCGACGTGGTGGAGAATCCGAGGTTTCAGGAAGGGATGAGCACGTCGCTCATTCTGGGGCTCGAGGCGGTCGAAAGGCGCTTCGACCACATCATGATCCTCCTTGGCGACATGCCCCACACGGACCGCGCTGTCATCAACCGGCTGATCCGGGCGGTCCCGGCGTCGGGATGTCCTTTGGGCGCAGCCGCTATAGGCGGCAAAAGAACCCACCCGGTCATGGTCAGCCGCCCGTTGTTCGGCGAACTCCATGCAGTGAGCGGGGACAGAGGCGCCAAGGCGCTCTTTGTGAAACACCCGGAAGAAACCCACCTGGTGGAGGTCGAAGGGCCCTACGATGACCGTGACCTTGACACGCCCGAGGACTACTCCCGTTTGACGGGCCGGAGCCTAGAACCGCCAGCTGACGCCTAGCCCCACGGCACCGCCGCCCCCCGTAAAGAGCCTCAGGTCGAGGCGTTCATCGAGCCCTTTGCGGAAATCATCCCTCACCTTCCGGTTGTATTTGTGCGCCGCATTGACGGCGCTGTAAATATTGCCGGAGTACCACCCGACCTCCAAAAAGGCCAGGATCCCGCCCAGGACATCCTGGTCGCTGTCGAAGGCCTCCACGGCCGCCCAGATGAAGACCCCGTTCAGGAGCAGCGCCACGAGACCGTCTTTCCAGCGGCCGACATAGGCGTGCCCCGCCCCCGGCAGGACCGCCGCGAGCACACCGGCCGTGGAGGGCTCCTTCCAGGGGAGCTCCGGCCCTTTGAGGCTCTCCCCGGCGAGCAGCCCGGCCCTTCCGTAAAGAGGGCTCTCCGGGCTCACGCCTTCGAACGAGGCCGAGGCCTCTTCCCACTGGTCCCGGCGCAGATCGACCCAGCCCAGCCGATACAGGGCGGCGTTCTTGATCTCGAGCCCCGGATAGCGCCGGACGACCTCTTCGAAAACGGCCGAGGCCTCTTCCATCCGTCCCTCTTCATAGTAGGACTCGCCCGCCATGAACATGGCCCTGGCGGCAAGGGATGGATCCGCGCCTTCGTTCACCAGGCGCCCGAACAGGGTCCGCGCCTCATCATGCCGGCCTTCGCGCAGCCGGCAGAAGCCTATCAGGTACAGCGCCTCGTCCCCGCGCGGGTCATCGGGGAAAAAATAGCGGAAGCGCTCGAACTCCGCAGCTGCAGCCGGGTAATCTCCACGGTCGAGAAACTGCCTGGCGAACGCGAACTGGTGGTCGCTTCGGATCACCACCTCCGATGAAAAGACGTCTCCCGGAGCGCCGCCGCACATCAAAAGAAGGATGAGGCCCAACAGAACCCGGCTGATCCAGCGCGGCATCATTTCGGTCGGTACCACCAGAAATCGTTGTTGTGAACCGGATCGTTGATCAACAGACGGTCTCCTACTCTCACCGTACCTGAGACGGCCTCTTCCTCGGAGCCTTCGTGGATCAAGCGGTCGACCGTCATCAGCCAACCCATCACGAATCCGTGCTTCTCGAAGGCACGCACGCTGTATTCCGAACAAGACGGGTAGCTCGGACACCGGTTGCTATCCACCGCCGAGATGTGGTCGCGAAAGAGCCGGACCAGCCACGCGCCCGCATTCACACCACCAGCCCGCTCATCCGCAGCGTTTGTCGATGCCGCAGGGTTTTCGGCGGGATGCGCCGCCAGGGAAGCGGCATCGGGTGAACAGGCAAGCCACAAGGCGAGCCCGAGGCAAACACCCGTGGCCATCAATGAACGGCGTTTCATGCTCACCTCGTCGTAAACCCTTCAAAAACCCGGGCCGCCATCGGCTGGTCATCAAAGAAAGACCGCTTCGACCGATAACGGCATCGATCGGGGCGTTTGCTTTCAAGACCGCTTCCAGCCCCTGCCGTCGCGAACAAGAGACGCCCTCGATGGCGGCCTGACTGACCCCCCACAGAAAGGAAGGATCCGCAACAGGTCGAGCCGCGAACAGGACGGGAGCGGCCCTATCCGTTCAGAGCGCTCCGGTGCGCCTCGTTCAACCGCTCCCGCAGATAATCCAGCAGGCCGTCATCGGCCTCGGTCATATCGAAGCAGTATCCGTCCTCGCCCAGAAGACCACCGGGGATCAGGTCGCCCTGCTCATCGGGATCCGTGATCATGTCGCCGTAGAAACAAACCGACAGCCACCGGTTGGCGGGGTCATCGTCCACCACATCCACCATGGCGAAGAGCGGCTTGTCGTAGCCCGTTTCAGCGACCGGCACGGCCCTGAGCGAATAGCTGACGCCCGGTCTCGCCTTGAAGACCAGTTCGGTCGACTCCTTGGCATCAAGGTGCTGCTTGAGCTTCAAAAAAGCCGCCTTCATTGGATCCTCCGCCCAGTCATCCACCCATGCCTGAAAGGCCTCCTGCTCCTGTTTATCCTTGAACATCTCGATCCCTTTCCCGCATCTGAACAGCCTGGATCCGTCCGGATTCCGTGTCTGTCTTCAGCATGCGTGTCCGAAGAAAAAATCGGCATTTCGGCTGCCGTTTCCCCAATCAACCAGGAGTCCGCCAAAGATCGGCCCGGATCGATCAGAAGTCAAGCGAAGATCGATCCGCATGGCGCGCAGCCGTCGATCCATCCACCTCCCGACCAGCGGCTCCCGTCCACTGACGGCCTTGTCGGCCCGTGTCGCCGTCATTCGTAACGTTTGCCCCGGCAGCGACAGGATAGATGCCTTTGCGCAAGCGCTTGAAACCAAGAAGCCTGTCGCCGCCTTCGAATTCGCCCCCGTTTACCTATTTGGAGAAGACCTTGGCGAAAGGGTTGTTGAATTGCCTGCTCTGAGCGGATTCGCGAGGAGGATTGGACCTCTTGGCGGAATGGCCGCCGCGGCCGCCGGGTCCGGGACGCTCCTCACGGCCTGCATCGGCGCCACCACCCGTGCGCATGCTGAGGGCGATGCGCTGACGGGCCGTGTCGATATCGAGCACCCTCACCAGAACCTTTTGCTGCACCTTGACAACCTCCCCCGGATCCTTCACGAAGCGGTCGGCCATCTCGCTGATGTGCACCAGCCCGTCCTGATGAACCCCTATGTCGACAAAAGCGCCGAACGCGGTGATGTTCGTCACGATCCCGGGAAGATGCATCCCGGGACGAAGATCGCCGATCGTCTGGATGCCCTCATCGAACTGGACCGCCTCGAAACGCTCTCTCGGATCACGACCGGGCTTCGCCAACTCATCGAGGATGTCCCGGAGGGTCGGCAAACCCACCTTTTCGTTCACATACCGCTCAGGCCGGATCCGCTGCCGGACGGCCTCCTTCTGGATCAGGTCGACCACCTCACAGCCGAGATCCGTTGCCATAGTCTCCACGATCGGGTAGCTCTCCGGGTGCACCGCGCTGGCGTCCAGAGGATTCAAACCATCCCGGATGCGCAGAAACCCGGCCGACTGTTCGAACGCCTTGCTGCCCAAACGCGGGACATCCATCAGCTCCCCCCGCGATCGAAAAGGGCCGTTACGGTCCCGGAAGGCCACGACATTTCCCGCCAGCTGCGGGCCCAGCCCGGAAACATACATCAGCAGCTGCCGGCTGGCCGTGTTCACATCCACCCCCACCGCATTGACGCAGCTCATGACGACATCGTCCAACCCGGCCTTGAGGCCGCGCTGATCCACATCGTGCTGGTACTGTCCGACGCCGATCGATTTCGGATCGATCTTCACGAGTTCCGCCAGCGGGTCCATCAGCCGCCTGCCGATCGAGACGGCCCCGCGGACCGTCAGGTCGTAGTCGGAGAACTCCTCCCGGGCGACCTCCGAAGCGGAATAAACCGAAGCGCCGCTCTCGTTCACCATCACGACCTGGACCGAGGCGGGCAGTTTCAGGTCCCTCAGGAACGTCTCCGTTTCCCGGCCGCCGGTGCCGTTGCCCACGGCGATCGCCTGGATGGCAAATCGATCGCACAGTGCGCGGACCCGCTCCCCGGCCTCCGCCCGCGCCTTCCCCGACAGGAGCGGATAGATGGTCTCGTTATGCTCGAGCCTTCCCTGGGCATTCAGGCAGACCACTTTACAGCCCGTCCGGAATCCCGGATCGATACCCATCACCCGCTTTTCCCCGAGCGGGGGCGCCAGCAGGAGCTGCCTCAGATTCTCGGCGAAGATCCGGATCGCCTCTTCGTCCGCCCGCTTCTTGGTCTGGAGGCGGATCTCCGTCTCGAGCCCATGGGAAAGGAGGCGGCGATACCCATCCTGCACCGCCTGCCACACCTGTTCGGACAGGGGCGACGCGCCCTTGACGAAGACGGCCTCGAGGATCTCCAGCGCCGATTCCTCCGGCGGAGCGATGCGCAGAGTGAGGAGCCCCTCCTTTTCCCCGCGCCGCATTGCCAGGACACGATGCGACGGCGCGGTGGAGACCGGCTCCTCCCAATCGAAGTAGTCGCGGTACTTCGACGCCTCTTCCTCCTTGCCGCTGACGACCTTGCACTGAAAAGTCCCCTTCCGCTCGAAAAGCGACCGCAGAAGCGCCCGGGCCTCCTGATGCTCGTTGACCCACTCGGCGATGATATCCCGCGCCCCTTGAAGCGCCTCCGCCGCACTTCCGACCCCTTTTTCGGGGTCGACAAAGGCCTCGGCCGCCGCGTCGGGATCGCCCTCCGCGCCCTGCTCGAAAATCCGGGCTGCCAGCGGCTCCAGGCCCTTTTCTTTCGCCATGGTCCCACGCGTTCGGCGCTTGGGACGGTAAGGCAGATAGAGATCCTCCAGCACGGCCAGGGATTCGGCCCGCATAATGCGCAGCGTAAGATCGGGGGTCAACTTTCCCTGCTCGGCGATCGTCGCCAAAATCGACTCGCGACGCTTGTCCAGCTCTTCGAGCTGCTCCAGACGGTCACGAATGCGGGCCACCGCCACCTCGTCCAGGGAACCCGTCCGCTCCTTGCGATAGCGGGAGATGAAAGGGATAGTTGCGCCCTCGGCAAGCAGTTCAGCGGTTCCTTCCAACTGCCAGGGCTCCAGCCCCATTTCTTCGGTCAATATCGAGAGGTGCTTCTCATGCATACGCGGTGAACGCCTCCACGGCGTCGTCTAAAAAATATCCATGCTATAATCGGCTTGCGACGACGTTCTACAGACCGCCGCACGGGTAAACATGCAGATGGACACCGGGACGGGCCAAAAAGACCATTTCCGATAAAACCCAGTTTCCAATCCGGAAATGAGGATTTTTCTTTACACGCTGCGCGTGCTCAGTCCCACCGCTTCACGGCGGGTCCCGGTTTGGCCAATATCAAGGAAATCAAGCGTTTGCGCGGAGGCGACCTGCAGGTCGCCGCACAAGCAAACGTGCAGATTGACGCCGAGATTGGCCAAAAAGACCATTTCCGGAT